>DAOUPR010000098.1 GCA_030626065.1 Clostridium sp.
ATAGAAGCAATTCCTAAAATAAGGGTTCCCATTCCCATAGATACATCTGAAAAACCTTGATATTGAGCCATAATGCTTCCTGAAAAACAAACTAGTCCATTGGATATCATCAACCCTAAAATTTTTATTTTTCCAATCTCTATACCTAGGGATTGAACCATTTGCGGATTGTCACCTACTGCTTTAATGGTATAACCTAGTCCAGTTTTTAAAAATAAATCAAGTAATAATTTGCAGACTATTAAAAGAGTTAGAGAAAAAAACAAAGGTGAAAAATTAAACTTAAACAGATGATTTTCATTAAACAGAGGAATATTAGCCCTACCCATAATTCTTAAATTTATAGAATATAAAATACCCATTACTAAAATTCCAGAAAGTAGATTTGAAATTTTTACTTTAACATGTAAAATTCCTGTTAAAAGACCTGCCAATATTCCTGCCATAAACGCAAGCAACGATCCAGTAATTGCAGAAAGACCAAGTTTAAAAGAAATGGCTATGATTGCTCCCCCTAAAGAAAAGCTTCCATCTACAGATAAATCTGGAAAGTCTAAAATCTTATAGCTAATATACACCCCCAAAACCATAATTCCTAAAATAAAACTTTGTGTGACTACAGCTGTAACAGCATCCATATCTGTCCACTCCTTTATAAAAATTTAAAATAGAAAAAGCCACATGATTTTCCATGTGACTTAAAAACGAGAAAGCCACATAGATTATCTATGTGGCTTTCAAATATATTTAGAATGAAAACTTTTCATTATAGCCAACATAGATACAAACCCTAAAATTTCATTAATCTTAGGGCTTGCATCTATGTTTATACACAGGCACAAACCCTATCTAAATTGGCTATTAAAAAAGAATTGTAATTGATTATTTAATAAAGTTCCCATTCTTTATCTCTCCTAAAAATGATTTATAAGGATTATACCATCTTAAAAATAATAAATCAAGAAGAATTTTATTCCATTATTAGGCAGCTCATAATATTCAATTCATTGATCATTAATGTTCTTGTTCAACAATTTTTATAATCATACTTGTTAAAACTTTGAGTTCTTTATCACTACCAAAGTCAAAAAGTTCTTCAATAAGCGGGCTTCACGATTTTCAGGTTCCACTTTTGAAGCTAAAAATTCACCTGCAGTTACATTAAAAGTGAGCCTGTGATTCCGTTTTGGTGGTATCATGGGGATGTGATATCATCAACGTTAAAATTATAACAAAAAACTTTAAAAAAAGGAGAGGATTATATTTACCCCACCTTATCAGAAATGATTAAATGTTAGAAATTAATTACATAGCATTAGCAAATATTTCAATAACTTGTTCTAATGTAGCTAAACGTGGATTAGTTAATTGACAAGCATCAGCTTTAGCATTCTTAGCCATTATTTCGAAATCTTCTTTTTTAACACCTAATTCAGAAAGACCAGAAGGAATCCCGATTGAAGCAGAAAGTTTCTTGATAGAATCGATTGCTTTTTGAGCAGCTTCGTTAACTGATAAACCTTCTACATTTTCACCCATAGCAACTGCTATATCACGTAACCTATCGGCGCAACCAATTAAGTTGAATTGCTCAACATGAGGTAGAAGAATTGCGTTACATACACCATGAGGAAGGTTGTAGTATCCGCCTAATTGATGAGCCATAGCATGTACATAACCTAAACTAGCATTATTAAATGCCATACCTGCTAAGAATTGAGCATAAGCCATTTTCTCTCTTGCTTCCATATTGAAACCATTAGCTACAGCAACAGGTAAATACTGAGATATTAATTTTACTGCCATCAGTGCAGCTGAATCGGTGAGAGGATTTGCAGCTGTTGATACGTAGGCTTCTATTGCATGAGTTAGAGCATCCATACCAGTAGCAGCAGTAAGTGCTGGAGGCATTCCTACCATTAAATCTGGATCATTTATAGAAACATGAGCAGTTACACGCCAATCTACGATAGCCATTTTAACTTTACGACTTGTATCAGTAATTATACAGAAACGAGTCATTTCAGAAGCAGTTCCAGCAGTAGTGTTTATAGCAACATAAGGAACAAATGTGTTTGTAGACTTATCAACACCTTCATAATCATGAATTTTCCCACCGTTAGATGCAACTAAACCGACTCCCTTTGCACAGTCGTGAGAAGATCCTCCACCTAAGGATACAAGACAGTCACATTTTTCTTCTTGCCATACTTTCAATCCATCTTCAACGTTTTTATCAGTAGGATTAGGTTCTGCTCCACCAAATACTACGGCTTCTATACCAGCTTCTTCAACAATTTTCTTAACCTTTTCAGCAAAACCTAACTTAACTAAACCAGCGTCAGTAACGATTAAAGCTTTTTTACCACCTAAAGCCTTTATACGGGCACCTGTTTCATTAACACTACCTTCTCCTATTAAGTTAACTGTTGGAATAAAATAAGCACTTACTGTCATTTAAAGTTCCTCCTTTAGTTTAATTTATTATTTTAAGTAGTGTAGTTTTTTACCACAGTACTTAAGTTCAAAATTTGAAATGAGAAAATTGTGTATATTTAACATAACCATTCCAAGCTCAAAAGCAATATACACCATACCCGTATAATGTAATAGAATATAAAAAAATTGTAATATAATTTGTCGAATTTGTCAAACAATTCAGAAAAAACACGGAACATAGTACTTTCAATGCTTAAGCACTTATTAGTGTTAATATCATAAAGACTTGTTATAACACTAAAATAATCTTTATACCTCTGAAAAAAGCAAGTTATATAACAGTGTGAATACTTTTAATAGAAAGAAAGTTGAATAATTGGTGTGACAGTTGTAAATATTTAAGCAAAGCTGATAAGATTTTGATGGTCTTATCGGGTTTTTTATTGGGTAAATTGGTCAGGTATTAATTAGTGGATGATAGTTAAAGTGTAAAGAGTACAGTGTAAATAATGGAATTTGAAATAAGCAAATAAGAACCATCCCAAAATGAAGGATATTACAAAAAAAAGAGTATAAAACTATTTGACAACTTGGGTCTATTGGAGTAGACTGATATTAGGTCTATTAAAATAGACCTAATATCTAGAGAGGATGTTTTTATGGATAACTTTAAATTATTTGATGGTGAGTATAAATTCATGACTCTAATATGGAAAAATGAACCAATTAACTCAACTGAACTTGTAAAGCTATGTAGAGATAAATTTGGGTGGAAAAAATCTACTACATATACTGTTCTTAAAAGGCTTCGTGACAGATGTATTTTAAAAAATGAAAATGCTATCGTAACAGCTTTGGTCAATCACTGTGATGTTCAAAAATACGAAAGTGAAGTTCTACTAGATAAAGCTTTTGAAAATTCTTTACCTAAGTTTTTAGCAACATTTTTACGAGATAAAAAAATTACTGCTAAGGAAGCTGAAGAATTAAAACAAATTATTGATAAAAGTAGGAGGGAAGAATAGAATGGAAATTTTAATACATATTTTTCTTATAATATTAAATATGAGCATTACTGCAACATATGTTGCAATTTCCATCATAGCAATTAGAATGTTATTCTTTAAAAAAATACCCAAGATATTTTCATATTCATTATGGGGGATTTTATTGTATAGACTAATTAGTCCTATTTCTTTCTCCTCTACATTTAGTTTTTTTAAGCTATTGAAGCCTAAAGTTAGTGAAAGCACAGGAATCATTGAGTATGTGCCACGAAACATTGAAATGATGCAATCTCCAACTGTAGATGTTGGTATTAGCAGGATTGACAATGCTATAAATGCATCACTTCCAAAGGCAGTAGAAACTGCAAGCATGAATCCTATGAAATTGATTATATTAATTGCTAGTGTTATTTGGGTTATAGGTATAATAGGGTTAATCATATACAGTATTTTTTCCTATGTAAAAGTGATATCTAATGTTAAAACGGCTGTATTATTTAATAATATTGCTGTAGGAGAAGTAATGGATAAACTTAAATTAAAACGTAAAATAAAAGTATATACTACAGATCAAATTGTTAGTCCTTTTGTTTGTGGTTTTATAATCTCAAAAGTATATATACCAGCAAATATTTCTACAAAAGAGCTATCTTATATCCTTATGCATGAATTAGTACATGTAAAAAGAATGGATTATATAATTAAACCATTATCCTACTTAATATTAGTACTATATTGGTTTAACCCAATACTATGGCTTTCTTTTAAGCTTATGAGTAAGGACATGGAGATGTCCTGCGATGAGAAGGTTATGAGAATATTAGGCAATCATATAAAACAAGATTATTCTAATTCTTTACTTTCAATGGCAATAAATGAGAATAGGTTATTACTGGGAAGTCCATTAGCTTTTGGTGAAAGCAATGTAAAATCTCGTATTAAAAATGTGCTGCAATTTAAGAAACCATCTTTTTTTATTGTTGTTATTATTGTTATTGTAATAGGGATAATTGGCTATACATTACTTTCAAATCCAAATTCTCTTAACATGAGCGAAAATTTTAAACCTAAGTCAATAGAGATTGATATTGATGGTGGAATGAAAAATATTGACTTTCAAAAAGAAGAGAGTCAGAACATTTCAAAACTCTTAGAATATGATACTTGGGAAAAAGCAGAAATGGAGTATGACTTAGCTACTATGACATATCTGTCTGATGGTGGTAACAAAGTTATAGGGTTGTATGAAGATGTAGATGGTTATACATATATTGTGCTATATAGTGGTTTTAACATTCGTAATGGGGATTATTATAAAGCTCCTTTTGAAGTTTACAATAATATTGAAAAGTATTTGATGAATCATTATTTTAGTAGTGAGAATACTAATAATAATTCAAACAATGATTTTAATCCTGATGTTAAAGAAGAAATAAAGGTTATTACAAATAAAACTAATCTTATAAAAATTGGTGAAATGATGTTTGCTGAAAAGTTAGGCAGGTATATGAGTGATGATGTGGATGATATAGAGGAAATCATATCTTATACTATAAATAGTTCTAATTATTTAGCTGGTGACATAAATGAATTTGTTATATATATTGAATATGACTTAGAACCTAAGGTTGAAAATTCTAATTGGCAAGCAGGTAATGGGATTATTGGAGCATATAGAGAATTAAGAATCAAAAAAGTTGCAGATCTAACATATCAGCTTATCGGTTTTGGCACTGGAGGATATGCAAGTGGACTTACTGTTTACAAACCATTTAAATATAGTCAAATAAAAGATATATGTAAACGATATGGGTACCAATCAGGTATTATTTTAGAATTAAACAATTTTGAAAAACAACTATTATTGTATAATCACACTATTAACAATAAAGACGACCTATTGACTATAGTTATTAAGCTTGATAGTCAAAATAAAATTGTAGAAGAACAAGAAGTTTATTTGCCAGAACAATTAAATGGATATTCAGTGAATTTTAAATATGGTGATTGTTCGCAAAAAAAATATTTGTTAGGTTATAGAAGTGTAATTGATACAAAAGATAAAAAATTATATTCTGATTTATTAGTATTTGATAAAACAGACTTAAGTAATATGACAATACTACAATCTTATTCTCTAGATTATGATGAATCGATTGGCAAAGTACCTCAAGGAGATATTCCGACAGTGATTGATTTTTCAGTTGATATAATTGATGATTACATAGTATATGAAGATGTTGATTTGTATTGGAAAGTTCAAGATGTGAGAAGTAAAAAGATTTTTAGTTGTGGAGAGAATAATCCACGGTTAGATGAAGTGGAACCAGTATATTTAGCATCAGGAGAATATATTTATGTTCTTAAATATGCAGAGAATAGTTCTATTCTTGCTTTTAACACTAATACAAAGAAATTTGAGATACTTAAGAATGAAGAAGTCAATAGTAAAGAGGACGATTAATAAATTACTGAAAAGAAATAATTGATAAGTATTTACCTTATCCCTATTCACCAATTTTTTATGATTATTAATTAGAGTTTAAAGGAAAATGTAAACCCGTATATTTATTTATAAACGTCTCTTTATTGTTATATATAACTAAGTATACTATAATTAATATGTTAGTATTCAAAGCTACTTAAATATAATATTAAGGTGATTTTTATGTATACTAAATGGCTGAATTCATTAATGAAGGTTAAATTATTTACAAATATTGAAATAAACGAATTGAAAAGCATGTTAAACTGTTTAAGACCAAATGAAGTATCTTACAAAAAGAAAGAGTATATAACCATAGCTGGAAATGAGTTTACTGGAATTGGGATTGTAGTTGAAGGTGAAGTGACTGTGACAAAAGAGAATGCAGCAGGAGATAGAGTTATTATGTCAAAATTAAATGAGGGAAGTATTTTTGGTGAGATTATTGCTTTTTCTGATAAGGATAAATGGCCTGCTACAGTAATTGCTTCTACAGATTGCACAGTATTATTTTTATCTCCAGATAAGATTGTAGGGAATTGTCCTAGAATGTGTATCGGACATAAATTATTAATACAAAATATGTTGAAATTGATATCACAGAAAGCACTTACACTTAATAGAAAGATTGAGTATTTAACGATAAAAAGTATAAGAGCAAAAATAAGTACTTATTTGTTAGAACAATATAATATTATTGGGAAAAATAAATTTATGATATCGTTAAAAAGAAATGAATTAGCTGAATTTTTAAATGTATCTAGACCATCATTATCAAGAGAACTTATTAAAATGAAGGATGAAGGTATTATTGATTTTTATAGATCTTCATTTAAAATAATTGATCTTGAAGCATTAAAAGCAAGTATATAGTTTTAATTTTATATTTGATTATAATGAATAAACTAAAAGAATGGTTACACAAGTAATTTTCAAGACTTGAGTAACCGTTTTTGTTTATTTAAAATTTACTTTATATTACTTTTTTTGCGTAACATAGGATACCGAAATTATACTCAGATTATTATAGGATAGAAACATGAAAAGTATGAAAAAATGAATTATCTTTATAAATAAAGGAGGATTTTTAAATGAGTATGTTTTGTTATCAATGTCAAGAGGCGGCAAAAGGAACAGGTTGTACAGTAAGAGGTGTTTGTGGTAAATCTCAAGAGGTTGCAAATTTACAAGACCTAATGATTTACACTTTAAAAGGTATAGCAGTAATAACACAAGAAGGCAGAAAAGCAGGTGTGAAATTTCCTAAAGCTGATCATTTTACAATAAAGGGTCTATTTATGACTATTACAAATGCTAATTTTGACGATACTATGTTCATTGAAAAAATCAAAGAAGGATTAGCATTAAGAGAAGAAATGAAAAAAGAATTAAAGGACAAAGGAGTAGTACTTAATGATTTACATGATGCTGCTACATGGTCAGCTGATACAGAATTAGCTTTACAAGCCAAAGCAGATTCTGCTCAAGTTCGTGTTTTAGCTACAGAAAATGAAGATGTACGTTCTCTTAGAGAATTAATTATATATGGTCTTAAAGGTATGGCAGCTTACGCGGAACATGCTTATAATTTAGGAAAAGAAAATGAAGAAATTTATGGATTTATTTCAAAAGCTTTAGTAGCTACATTAGATGATACATTAAGTGCAGATGCTTTAGTTGCCCTTACATTAGAAACAGGAAAATATGGTGTAGATGTAATGGCACTGTTAGATGCAGCAAATACAGGTGCTTATGGGAATCCAGAAATAACTGAAGTAAATATTGGAGTTAGAAACAATCCAGCTATTTTAATATCTGGACACGACTTAGCAGATTTAGAACAATTGTTAAGACAAACAGAAGGTACAGGAGTAGATGTATATACACATGGTGAGATGTTACCAGCTCATTATTACCCTGCATTTAAAAAGTATGACCACTTTGTTGGAAATTATGGAAATGCATGGTGGAAACAAAAAGAAGAATTTGAAACATTTAATGGCCCGATATTGTTTACAACTAACTGTATTGTACCACCGAAATCAGAACATATCGAAAGAATTTATACGACAGGTTCAACAGGCTTCCCAGGATGTAAACAAATTGAACAAGATGAAAATGTAGTAAAGGATTTCTCTGAAATCATTGAACATGCTAAAAGATTAGATGCGCCTACAGAAATTGAAACAGGTAAAATTGTTGGAGGATTTGCACATGCACAGGTTTTCGCATTAGCAGATAAAGTAGTAGATGCAGTAAAATCTGGAGCAATCAAAAAATTCTTTGTAATGGCTGGCTGTGATGGAAGAATGAAATCTAGGTCATATTATACTGAGTTTGCAGAAAAATTACCAAAAGATACTGTGATTTTAACAGCTGGTTGTGCTAAATATCGTTATAATAAATTAGATTTAGGAGACATTGGAGGAATTCCACGTGTATTAGATGCAGGACAATGTAATGATTCTTATTCATTAGCAGTTATTGCTCTTAAGCTCAAAGAAGTATTTGAACTTAATGATATTAACGAATTACCAATAGCATATAATATAGCGTGGTATGAGCAAAAAGCAGTTATTGTATTACTTGCATTACTTTACTTTGGAGTAAAAAATATTAAGCTTGGACCAACATTACCAGCCTTTTTATCACCAAATGTAGCAAAAGTACTTGTTGAGAATTTTGGTATTAATGGTATCAATAGTGTTGATGATGATTTAGAGCAATTTTTAGGATAATCTCTGATTGTATTGAAATTGAATTAAAACTAAATTTATGAGGAATTATATAATTAAAGGAACTGAGTGTGAGCTTGGTTTCTTTTGTTTATGAGAAAATGGTGAGATTTTTCAGATATAAATCTTATATTAAAGGTAAGAGTAGTCAAACAAAATATGTAAAATAAAAAATCCCCGCTGTTGATGATAAGTCGGTTGAGGGGATTTAAGTTGAATAATATTGAAACTATTCAGCCTTTAGTATACCGTTGAGAAGTATATCTTTATAAAAATTAGTCTTTATTTTAAATTTTTCATCTTCATCAGTTATGTTGTGCTCTCTGAAGTAGATTAACATATTAAACATTGATGTTACATAAAAATGAAAAATGAGTTGTATATCAACACAATCTTTCAATTTACCAGAAGCTTTCAATTCTATAAGCTCGTCCATTATAAAGCTATTTAGTTCCTTACCATATTTTCCAAAGTAAAATTTCCGCATCACTTCTATGGGAACCCAATACCATGTACGGTTAAAGTCAATTTCTTTTTTAGTGCATACTTCCTCAAGGGAGATTGCTTCTTTTCTCAAGAAAAGATTACCGAATTTTTCTTTTTGTTTTGCGTAATATTTCTTTTCAATATTAGTTTGTAAATATAAATATAACTCATCTTTGTCATGAAAATACTGATAAAAGCTTCCTATAGAAATACCAGCCTTACTTGAGATACCTCTAATAGTTACATTTTCATATTTTTCATTGATAAAAATATCGTAAGTTGCATCGATTATTTTTTGTTTTTTCTCAGGTAATAAGTTAAAAAATGTTTTTTTAGGCATAACTTCCTCCCTTGGCTTGGATATTACTAATTGATACATTGTAACGACTATAAGATTATATAAGTCCATAAAGAAAAATGCAATAAAAATAAAATCGTTTTCTTTCGCAAAAGCATGCTATATATTTCAATAACCTTACTTTAATAACCATTATATCAAATTATTGTTTAATTGAAAATAGAAAATGTATTGAGAGAACAGCGAAAATTTATAAAGGCGGATTGAAAAATGAAGTGCAACATAGTAGGAATGGCTAAAAAGGGTTAAAAAAATCCATTAAGTCAACACTCCAAATGTAATCACCACAAA
>DAOUPR010000207.1 GCA_030626065.1 Clostridium sp.
GTGTTTGGTTAGTAAAGAAAACACCGAGAAATCAATTAATTCTCTTCATAAAGAATTTTGTATAGGTTAATATAAATTTATACTATGTATATCTTATCTTTTCTTTGAAATAATATAAGTAGAAAGGAAGGAGAGATTTTATGAAGGATGATAAAACCGAAAATAAGGAATTAGAAAATATTAAAGAATTAGGTACTTCAAGTATTCCAGAAGATTCCAAAAGTTATTATGTATTACCTATAATTGGTCAAATTGAGGGACACAATGTTCTTCCACCACAATCTAAAACTACTAAATATGAGCATGTAATACCACAATTAGTCAATATACAATCTAATGAGCAGGTAAAAGGTGTTTTAATTGTTTTAAATACTGTTGGTGGAGATGTAGAAGCTGGTTTAGCAATATCAGAAATGATTAAAAGTTTAAGTAAACCTACAGTTTCATTGGTAATTGGTGGAGGACATTCTATAGGAGTTCCACTTGCCACTTGTGCTGATTACTCCTTTATATCACCGTCTGCTACAATGATTATTCATCCAATTAGAATGAATGGTTTGATAATTGGTATTCCTCAAACTTTTGAATATTTCAGGAAAATGCAAGAAAGAATTAATGAATTTATATTAAGAACATCAAAGGTAGATAAAAATACATTAAACAAATTAATGCTTCAATCTGATGAACTTCTCAATGATACTGGTACAATTCTCATAGGCAACCAAGCCGTAGAATATGGATTAATAGATTCTGTAGGAGGAATAAGTGAAGCAATAGACAAACTTAATGAATTAATAAAAGAAAATACTAATAGCTAAAGTTAATTGCTTTAGCTAATTTTTCTTTGAAGGGAAATAGATATACTATGTAGAAGTATTTTAAAGGGGTGATTTGATGGCTAAAAAAGCAAATGTTCAAAAAAATACAAAAACAAAAAAGACTAACTCTGATATAAAAGGTATAATCTATATAACAATAGGGATATTAATGTTACTTAGTATATTTTTCTCCAATGCTTCTGGCGTTTTTGGCGAAACAACATATAGAGTATTATTTTCTCTTCTTGGTTTTGCAGCATTTATTTTTCCTTTTATACTTATATTTACAGGATTTATTATAATACTAAAAAAAGGTAAGATAAAATTTAGTCATAGATTTTATGGACTTATAACAATTATTTTAAATAGTATGTTATTCTTTCAAATGATTAATGTAAATGAATATTATATAAAAGGTGATATTTTAAATGGAATTCTAAAAATTTATAATCTTGAATCTGTATTTACTGGTGGAATAATTGGATACCTCATTGATATTCCATTATATAATATGTTTGGACAAGTAGGGTCATATATAGTTTTTATTGCTATATACATTATTAGCATTATTTTAATTTTTGAAATTTCTCTACATAACTTACTAAATACATATTATTCAAATGTAAAACAAAAGAGAGAAAAAAGTAAAAAAGAAAAGAAAATTATAGTTAATGAATCTAATAAAGACGAAGATGAAAAAAATTATATTGACAATATTAATAAGAAAATTAAGATACTAGATTTTCTAAAATCTGAAAAAGAAGAAAAAACTACTGTTCCATTAAAAGAAAAAGATATTCCTAAAATTAATGATATAGTAGTAGATGAGATAGCTTCTGAGCAAATAAGTATAATAGAACAACCAGAAATGGAAATAAAAAAAGAAGATACAGTAGAAGCTTCTTTGAGCGTAAATAAAGAAATAAGTGAAAATTATTCGATGAATAAACCTGAGTATTCATTTCCTCCTATTGATTTACTAAAATTTAATCCATTTGGTAAAAATCAAAAGAGTGATAAAAGAGAACTTATTGGCAATGCTAATAAACTAGAGAAAACGCTAGAAAGCTTTGGTGTAAAAGCTAAAGTACTACAAGTTACAAAAGGACCGTCGGTTACTCGTTTTGAAATACAACCAAGTATAGGAGTTAAAGTTAGTAAAATTGTTAATTTGGCAGATGATATTTCTTTGAGTTTAGCAGCTTCCTCTGTAAGAATAGAAGCACCTATACCAGGCAAAAGTGCTGTAGGTATAGAAATCCCAAATAAAGAGGTTTCACCAGTAACACTTAGGGAAGTTCTTGATTCAGAAGAATTTAAAGAGTCTGTTTATAATGCAACTATTGGACTAGGGAAAGACATTAGCGGAAAATGTATTGTTTCAGATTTAAGTAAAATGCCCCATTTATTGATAGCAGGTGCTACTGGTTCAGGAAAGAGTGTTTGTATAAACAGTCTTATTATTAGTCTATTATATAAATATACACCAGAGGATGTTAGATTATTATTAGTTGACCCTAAAGTAGTTGAACTGAATGTTTATAATGGAATCCCACATCTTTTAATTCCAGTTGTAACTAATCCTAAAAAAGCCTCTGGGGCACTTCACTGGGCTGTAAAAGAAATGACTAGAAGATATCAGATGTTTGCTGATAATAATGTAAGAAATATTGAAGGTTATAATGAACTATACTTAAGAGAAATGGTGGATGAAAAACTTCCTTGGATTGTTATAATTATAGATGAACTAGCTGATTTGATGATGGTATGTGCTTCAGAAGTAGAAGAATCCATAGGACGACTTGCACAAATGGCTAGAGCTGCTGGTATGCATTTAGTAATTGCTACACAACGTCCATCTGTTGATGTTATAACAGGTGTTATAAAAGCTAATATTCCATCAAGAATTTCTTTTGCAGTTTCTAGTAGCATAGATTCAAGAACCATTTTAGATACATCTGGTGCAGAAAAACTACTTGGTAAAGGTGATATGTTATTTTATCCTGTCGGAGCTTCAAAACCTATTAGAATCCAAGGAGCATTTATTTCAGAGGACGAAGTAGAAAAAATAGTTAAATATATAAAAAACAGCCATGATGATACAAAATATGAAGAGGATATCATAGAAGAAATTAATGAAAAGGTAGAAAAGGCTAGCTCAGATGAAGACGAGTTATTAGAAGAAGCCATAAGTATTTCTATAGATTTAGGACAAGCATCTACTTCTTTATTGCAAAGGAAATTAAGGATTGGGTATAATAGAGCAGCAAGGATTATAGATCAAATGGAAGAAAAAGGTGTTATATCAGGTAAAAATGGCAGTAAACCTAGACAAATATTAATAGACAGGTATGAAAAATAATTATTGTGCTTTAAGGTGATTTGTATTAGAATTAATGGTGACTTAAAAATAAGGAGGAACTTTTGTGACAGGAATAAACATAGGATTAATTAGTTTAGGTTGTGATAAAAATAGAATAGATTCAGAAATAATGCTTGGTAATTTACATACTACTTTTAATATAGTAGATGACTTAGAAGAAGCTAACGTTATTATAGTTAATACATGTGGGTTTATAGAAGAAGCTAAGCAAGAATCAATAAATACTATTCTACAAATGGCTACTCATAAGGAAAAAAAATGCAAGTTATTAATAGCAACAGGCTGTCTTACTCAGAGATATTCAGAGGAATTAAAAGAAGCGATACCGGAAATAGACATAATGCTTGGAGTAAATAATTATGATGATATTAAAAAAGAAATTATAGCTCATTTTGATGATAATGAGCATATAGAAAAGTGCGATTATAGTGATAACAATATAAATCAAGGAGAAAGATTTTTAACTACTCCTAGTCATTATGCATATTTAAGAATTTCTGAAGGTTGTGATAATAACTGCACTTATTGTGCTATTCCTAAAATACGTGGTAGATATAGAAGTAGATCAATGGAAGAAATTATCGTGGAAGCGGAAAAATTAGTTTCTAATGGAGTTAAAGAATTAATTATAGTTGCACAAAACACTACGAATTATGGAATAGATATTGATGGCAATAAATCTTTACATATTCTTATGAATAAATTATCAAAAATTGATGGAGTTGAATGGATACGATTGATGTACTGTTATCCAGAAGAAATATATAATGAGCTGATTGAAGAAATTAGAGTCAATGATAAAATTTGTAAATATTTAGATTTACCTATACAGCACGTAAGTGATAAGATACTGAAAAAGATGAATAGAAAAACATCAAAGGAAATACTAATAAATAAATTAAATACATTAAGAAAAAGAATACCTGATATTATCATCAGAACATCACTTATTGTTGGTTTCCCAGGAGAAGAAGAAGAAGATTTTATTGAATTATTAGACTTTTTACAAGAATATAAACTAGATCATGTTGGTGTATTCAAATATTCTAAAGAAGAAGGAACAGCAGCGGCTATGATGTCACAACAAATATCACAAGATATAAAAGAAGAGAGATTTAACAAATTAATGGAAATACAACAAAAAATATCACGAAAAAACAATAGAAAGAAAATAGGTTCAATTTATAGTGTTTTAGTAGAAGAAAGAAAAGAAAATGAGTATGTTGGAAGATATTATGGGTTTGCACCTGAAGTTGATGGTGAAATATTATTTAATTATGGTAAAATATTAAATATAGGAGATTTTATTAAAATTAAAATTTCTGATTCACTTGAATATGATTTAATAGGAGATGTGTGTGATGAATCTTGCTAATAAACTAACAATTTTAAGAATTTTACTAGTACCTGTTTTTTTAATTTTTATGTCAGTTAACTTTGCAACTAATATTGGTATTATTATTGCAACGGCAATATTTATTTTAGCTTCAATAACAGACAAACTTGATGGATATATAGCTAGAAGTAGAAATCAAGTTACTTCATTTGGTAAATTTTTAGATCCTTTAGCTGACAAATTGCTTGTAACTTCAGCGCTAGTATCCCTTGTACAATTTGGAAGTATACCTGCATGGTTTTGTATGGTAATAATAGCTAGGGAATTTGCTGTAACAGGCTTAAGAACTATTGCTGCTTCAGAAGGTGTTGTAATTGCTGCAAGTAAATGGGGTAAGCTTAAAACAGTTATTCAAATAGTTGCAATAATTTCTGCATTACTTAATTTAATAGTGGTAAATAGATTTTTAGATTTGTTTACATATTATTCTTTAATAGCTGCGTTAATTATAACTATAATATCTGGTATTGACTATTTTGTGAAAAATAAAAATACTATTTCATTTAAATAAAGTATTAAATCTAATTATGATGTCAATAATTACTAATAAGTTCCTGTAAATAATTAAATAGGAACTTATTAATAGTTGACATCTATTTTTAGTTGCGATATAATCAAAATAGAACGTTAGTTCGTGAAAGGTTGGTGCAATGATGGTTAAAGCAAATAATGAAAAAATGAAAGCTCTTCAAGCTGCTATGAGTCAAATTGAAAAGCAATTCGGTAAAGGTTCAGTAATGAAATTAGGAGATCAACAAATCTCTAATATTGAAGCAATCCCTACAGGAAGTTTATCACTTGATATAGCATTAGGAATTGGTGGAATACCACGAGGTAGAATTATAGAGATTTATGGACCAGAATCTTCTGGTAAAACAACGGTAGCTCTACATATGATTGCAGAAGCGCAAAAATCAGGAGGTAGTGCTGCTTTTATTGATGCAGAGCATGCTTTAGATCCAATTTATGCAAAAGCACTTGGTGTTGATATTGATAATCTTATAGTTTCTCAACCAGATACTGGTGAACAGGCTTTAGAAATATGCGAAGCACTTGTA
>DAOUPR010000223.1 GCA_030626065.1 Clostridium sp.
ACTTACAGCTTCAAATCCACTAGTTGATACTTCAGCCATCGCAGCTTTCTTCCACATATCAAATACAAAAGGAACTAAATCTACATTTGGTACTTTAGAAGCTTCTTTAGTACCTCTGACAAGGAATTCTTTCACTCCACCGCCTGATGGAACTAAGCCTACGCCTGCTTCAACTAAACCCATATATGTTTCAGCACTAGCAGCTACTTTATGTGCATGCATTGTTATTTCTGCCCCACCACCTAATGTCATTCCAAATGGTGCAGCCACAATTGGTTTTGAGTAATATTTCAATTTCATATTTGTATTTTGCAAAGCAGAAATTTGTTTACCTAAATTTTTCCAATCTCTACTCATTGCTAGACCTACGATAAGTTGTAAATTTGCTCCAGCACAGAAATTCTTACCTTGATTTCCTATAACAAGACCTTTATAATTTTTGTCAACTTCATTTAACGCATCGTCAATCAAACGGGCTACAAAATCAGTTAATGTGTTTCCTTTAGATCTAAATTCTAAACAAGCCACTCCATCACCAAGGTCAACTAATGCAGCATCTGGATTTTGCATTATAACGTTAGTTTTTTCTGATGATAATAATATATAAGGAGATGCTGTTCTTTCATCAATATCCTCATAGAAATTTTCTTTTCCTGAAGCTACCATATCTTCGACCCATGTTGGTATAACTTCTCCTTCTGCTTTCATTTTTTTAACTGATTTTTTAACACCTATGGCATCCCATAATGCAAACGGACCTAAATCCCAGTTAAATCCCCACATTACAGCTTTATCCACTTCTCTAAAGTCATCAGATATTTCAGGTATTTTTGAAGCACTATATAAAAGCGCTCCCTTTAATAATTCCCAAGCAAATCTACCTTCTTCTTCCTCTGAATAAATAAGAGTAGAAATTTTATTTGCAAGTCCCTTTTGGGCAAATGCCTTTTTAAGAATATCTATTTTTACAGATTCTTTATCTACATACTCTTCTTTATTATGGTCCCACATAAGTATCTGCTTTTTATCTGCAGTTTTAACTTTTTTATAAAATCCTTGTTTAGTTTTATCTCCTAAATAACCTTTTTCAATAAGTTTATTTACGTATTCTGGTAATTTAAACATTTCCTTTTCGTTTTCATCATCAATATTATTCACAACGTTATTTACAACATGACTAAAAATATCGATTCCAACCATATCTATAGTTCTAAAAGTACCACTTTTAGGTCTACCCATTGCTCTACCAGCAATTTTATCTACTTTAGCAACACTATAACCATACTTATCCATTAATTTCAAAGTTGATACTGAAGCAAATGTTCCAATTCTATTTCCTATAAAGTTTGGAGTATCTTTTGCAATAACTACACCTTTACCTAATCTTTCAGTTGCAAAAATTTTCATATAATCTATTACTTCTGGTAAAGTTTCTACGCATGGTATTATTTCAAACAATTTCATATAACGTGGTGGATTAAAAAAGTGAGTTCCTAAAAAATGTTGTTTAAATTCTAACGGTAAATCAGCAGCACACTTATTAATTGATATACCTGATGTATTTGAGCTAACAATACAATCTGGTTTTCTGTATTCACTTATTTTACTGAAAAGACTTTGCTTTATTTCTAATTTTTCAACTATTACTTCAATAATCCAATCTGCTTCTTTTAATACATTAAGATCATCTTCTAAATTACCAACTTGTATCATTGATCCAAAACCTTTGTCATAAATTGCACTTGGTTTTGTCTTTGGACTAAGTATTCTATTTTTACCACTTAAAGCAAATCTATTTCTAACTTCTGGACTACTTAGTGTTAACCCTTTATTCTTTTCGTTATCAGTCAAATCTTTTGGAACTATATCTAATAAAGTAACTGGAATTCCTGCACCTGCTATATGAGCAGCAATACTTGCACCCATTACACCAGCTCCAACTACTACAGCTTTTTTAATATTAAAGCTCATAACTCTATACCTCCTTATTGTTTAATGGAGTTGGATTTATTATAAACAAATCCAACTCGCATATGTTAATAAATTAATTTTGCATCTTTTGCTTGTTGTAATAATTCTTCTCTAAAGTCAGGATGAGCAACACTTATTAATGCTTTCACACGTGCTTCTATACTCTTATTATATAAATCTGCAATACCATATTCTGTAACAATGTATTGTACATCTGCTCTTGGAACTGTAACAGCTGTTCCTTGTGGAAGTGAAATAGTAATTCTTGATTTAACTTCACCTTTCTTCTTAACTGTTGAAGACATGCAAATAAATGATTTTCCACCCTTAGACATACTTGATCCTTGAACAAAGTCTAAAGCACCACCTGTACAACTAAATTGTTTATATCCTATTGCTTCTGAACCTACTTGACCAGTTAAATCCACCATTAAAGCAGTATTTATTGATATGAAGTTATCATTTTTAGCAACTTCTGCTGGCTCATTAACTTTAAATATTGGTGCAACGTAAATCAAAGGATTATTGTTCATAAAATCATATAATTCTTTACTACCTATTCCAAAACCACACACAAGTTTATTTGGTCTATAATTCTTTTTAGAACAATTTATAACACCTTTTTTAGCTAGATAAACCATTGAATCTGTTAACATTTCAGTTTGAATACCTAAATCTTTCTTTTCTTCTAATCCATAACCAACAGCATTAGCTATTCCGCCAAGACCAATCTGAATAGTTGCTCCATCTGGAATCTGAGGAAGAATATGAGCTGCAATTTTTTTATCTACTTCTGAAACTTTTGGTTGAGGTAATTCTGGTAATGGATGATCTTTTTCACATATAAAACTAACATCTTTTATGTTAACTGTATTACTTTCACCTAAACAAACTGGTAAACATTTATTAACTTGAACAATAACTAATTTAGCATGTTTTAAAACTATTTCATTAAGAGCAGCACCTGTAGGCCCAAAGTTCATATTACCATTTTCATCTGGAGCTGTTGCTTCTATCAATGCAACATTTGGTTTTACTACATTGTCTACCATCCAACCAGCTTTTGAAAAATGTACTGATGTTATATCAACATTGCCAAAGCCTATCATTCCTCTTTCTATTGGTCCTAAGAAAAAAGTATGATAATTTATATGGTCTTTAAATCCTAAGTTCAAAAACTCATGAGGATACATCAAAAGTGCAGAATAAATATCCACGTTATCAAGTTCATTAACTCTTTTACACACAGCTGATACCAAATGTATAGGCGCACAGTTATTTGGAGACATATAGATTTGATCTCCTGATTTTATCTTTGAAGCAGCTTCTTTAAATGAAATTACCTTTTCAGAATACATTTTTTTATAATCCATTATAATCCTCCTTATTTTTTATTATCTTCCTTGGAATTCAGGTTTTCTTTTTTGCATAAATGCAGTTATTCCTTCTTTAAAATCTAATGTCATTGCAGATTGGATTTGATATTGTGATACAGCTGTAAGATGTTCTTCAAGTTCAGTAAATGTAATTTTATTAATTAAATCTTTCATTTTCGCATAAGATGCGCTAGGTCCTGTTGCAAGTTTCTTAGCAAATTCAACTGTTTCTGCTTCTAATTCTTCTACAGGTACTACTTTATTTACTAATCCAAGCTTAAATGCTTCGTCAGCTAATACTTCTCTGCCAGTCATGCATAATTCAGTAGCTCTTGCATATCCTAACAATTTACAAAGGAAATAAACGCCACCCATATCAGGAACTAATCCAACTTGTACGAATGATTGTATGAATTTTGAATTATCGGCAACTATACGGAAATCACAAGCTAAAGCCAAGTTAAATCCAGCACCTGCAGCCGCACCATGAACTGATGCTATAACAGGTTTATCTATGCTTCTAATTTTAGCTGTAACTTCTCCTGATTCATCCATACTTTTTCTGAATTTCACAAGTTCACCTGCTGCTAAACCAGTTACCATTTCAGCTATATCTCCACCTGAACAGAATGCCTTTCCTTCACCAGAAATAACAATTACTCTAACATTCCAATCTGATGCACAAGCATCAAGTGCAGAATTAAGTTCAGTGATCATTGTACTGTTCATAGCATTATAATTTTTAGGTCCATTCAAAGTGATATTAGCGATACCTTCACAAATTGATAATTTAATTTTTTCGTACTCCATTACAACATCCCCTTAATTTTTTTATTTTATTTCTTTTTCATACACTTATATATAGCATTTTACGTGCCAACTCTTTTCTTAAAAAACTTTTAAGAAACTATATCTACAAACGGTGAAAATACTGGGATAAATTCCAAAACTAACAACTAACCATCTATAAAAAACTGAATTGGTGCAAATTAAATCCATGTGAACAAAATTGCACATGTGCAAAAAATGTATTTTATTAAAAATATTTACATTTTAAAAAACTGCAGTTAGATTTAAATCTCTCTAACTACAGTTGACTAGCCTATTATGAATTAAATTTCACTATGGATACTATATAGATTTTATTACTATACGATATCCAAATTTGAAAGAGCTTCTCTTACAGAATCAACCAATTGTCCGTCTTGTAATTCTAAAATACTTTTCCCTGCAATATCAAAGTCTCTAAGCTCATCATTGTCAATAATACAGCTTACCACTGGAATATTATCTGGTAAATTAATTTTATTCATTTCTTCTTTGCTTCTTAATCTATTTAATATGAGACCTACCTCATCATACGCCATCATTTTTCCTGCAACTGTATTAATTGTATTAATTACATTAATTCCTTTAGCTGATGCATCGGATACAAGTACTAAATGAGTTACTTTTTCCATAACTCTTCTATTTACTTGTTCAATCCCAGCTTCTCCATCTATAACAACATAATCAAAATTAGACGCTAATGAACCAATAATATCTTTTAATAAACTATTTACTTTACAAAAACACCCATCATCTTCAGGACGACCTATTGCTAAAAAACCTAAATTATCTTTTTCAACTATGGCATCGAATATTTCATATTCCAGACTAGTAATTATAGTTTGCTTATCATGTTTTCCTTTATCCTTAGCTGCCGCTTCTATTATTTCTTTCCTTATGCTATCAACAGTCTTAGTTACTTTAATCCCCAAGGCAGTTGCAAGACCAATAGCCGGGTCAGCATCAATAGCTAATATTTTAGCATCCTTATGTTCTAACAAAATTTTAGTTATTACTGCAGACATAGAAGTTTTACCAACTCCACCTTTTCCACAAACCGCTAATATAACTGTTTTTTTATTTTCTCCCATACTAAATTCC
>DAOUPR010000010.1 GCA_030626065.1 Clostridium sp.
CTTGCCACCTTTAAAAGCATAAAATCCATCAAACATATCTCCAAGACCATCTAAATGCAACGCTCCTGTGATTATAATTGGTATGGCTATTGCAATTATTGAAATTATATTTACTGGTAAATATACCTTAAATATAAATACTATCATCCATTGAATAAACCCTATAAACAAACCAACTATTAATAAAAATATTGAACCTTCCCTAAAATTCTTTTTATCACAATTTAAGTTTTTATTTATAGGTATTCTAGTAAAAAACTGAATGTATAACAAAAAATTGTTGAATATTTTCATTTTCAACCACCATTACATTCCCTTTGTAATATTGTCTTCTTCATTTTTAGTAAAAAGCTGAGGATTTATTTTTTTAAACCCATCAAATAACTTTTCAAACACCCCTGTGGTTTCATGTTTTTCATATAAATATCCATATGATGCTGCTATTATTGCACCTATACTGTCTACTATCAAATCCCACATAGTATCTACAAGACCACTTTTTTGCATGTTTAAACCAAAAATAGAATCCATACTAAACTCAAATATTTCCCACAACGCACCAACCGCAACAGCAAATGCAAATGCAAATAGTGCCACAAAAAAAGGACTTAAATAAACATCAACATCTTCCATTCTATTTAATATATATACTAGTAAAATCCCTGAAAAACCAAGTATTACTCCAGAAAAAGTGTGTAACATACTATCCCACCACCAGAACTTGTAATAATACGAGTTTAATTCTCCCAAATATTGAGCTGCGAATATGAATGTTAATATTATTATTTGATATGATGCAGGTAATTTAATATTATTCCTATCTGCTACTATAAAAGGAAGAAAAGTAAGATATAAAGTAAAAACAGCGACAACACAATCTAAATAATCGCCTCTTATAAAAGTAATAATTGCTGATAAAACTAATAATATTCTAAAAATATTTGCAAAAACCTTTTCAAACTTTGAACCATCTTTATAAAATGCCATATATATACCTCCTCTTTCGTTACCAGTTAAACTAATTATATATGTATAAAACTCGTTAAGGCAACTAATTTTTTATTTTACTCTCATAGGAATTCCACATACAGTTAAATATACTTCGTCACTCTGCTTAGCTATATATTTATTAATAAATCCTGCAACATCTCTAAAAACTCTACCTAATTTATATTCTGGGACTAAACCATATCCAACTTCATTAGTTACAAAAACTAAATTTCTATCTAGTTCTCTAACCTTTATAATCAATCTTTTAATATCCTCTTTTATTTCATTGATTAATTTATTAATTTTTTCTTCATCTGCTTCTTCAATATTTCTATTTTCTTCAAACATATAATTCGTAATTAAAATAGTTATACAATCTAAAAGAATATTCTCTTCACTACTACTTTTAATTAATTTATCTAAATCCCTATACCCTTCATGAGTTGTCCACTTACCATTTCGGTTTTCTTTATGTTTATCTATTCTGTCTTTCATTTCATTATCTATTGGCTTTGCAGTGGCTATATATAAAACATGCTCTTCATCTTTATATATCTTTTCAGCAAAATCACTTTTTCCACTTCTACAACCTCCAGTCACTAATATAATCTTGCCCATTAAAATCCTCCATTTATTATATTATCTATATACCAATTTCCATATTCATATTTAAGTTGTGTAATACCCGCATTTTTAGAAGAAAACTTCCAATAAGCATCTAAATCACCATTCATTATATAACAGTAAAATGTTCTAATAACTCCTCCATGTGTTACAATCAAAACATTGTTTGCTTCTAATTTCTCCAGTGATTCAATAAAACATTTTAATCTTTTATACATATCAGAAAAGCTTTCTCCCCTGGGAGGAGTGAAATTCTTCCAATCATCATCCCATTCTTTACATTGTATAGGGAATAGCTCTTGAATTTCTTTATAATTTTTACCTTCAAAGTCTCCAAAATTAATTTCATTTAATCTATTATCTTGAATAATTTTAAGACTTTTTTCTTTTTTTTGGTGTTCTATAGAATTACTTTTCTTTTTCAAAATTTCTTCAGCAGTTTGTATTGATCTTTTCCTTCCACTTGTATAAATCTTATCAAAATAAATATCACTTAGTTTTTCTCCAACTTTTTTTGCTTGAAAAATACCTTTTTCATTTAAATCTGCATCTACTTTGCCATAATATACTTTTTTCTTATTTTCTTCTGTTTCTCCATGTCTTACAAGAAATATATTCATATTTAACCAACTTCTTATACTATATTTTCAAGTATAGCCTCTTCTACTCCATTTTCATAATTAGCCTTTGCAATATATTTAGCCTCACTTTTAATATACTCATGTGCATTTCCCATAGCATATGAGTATTTAGCCCTACTAAACATAGAAATATCATTAAAATGATCCCCAAAAACCATAGTTTCTTCTGGAAGAATACCATAATCTTCTTGTATTATTCTAATAGCATTTCCTTTACTAGAACCCTTTTGCATTAAATCTAACCATCCATCTCCTGATATAACAATATCCAAATTATCATTTTTAATAGATTTAATATCTTCTACTAAGGAATTACTAATTCCTTCTTTACAGAAAAAAGTAACCTTATAAATATCTCTATTTAATTTATGTAAATCATCAACAACCTCAAATAACATACCATAGTCTTCAAATATTTTAACAAATTCTTCTTTGGGATTTTCTAGAATAGCGTACTCTTTATCACTAATCATTAAGTTTAATCCTCTTTTTCTAGCAAAATCAATTATATTTTTATAATCTTGGTATTTAACTTTACATTCATATAAGGATTTATCTGAATTTTTTCTTTGAAGAACAGCACCATTATGAGCTGCAAAAATAATATCATCCTCAATTTCTTCGAAATTTGCGCAAAGCTGATTATAAAACCTACCGCTTGCAGCCATAAAAAGAATATTCTTTTCTTTTAATAGTTTTAGTGTTTTATGAAAAGAATTACTTAATTCGCTCTTATCATTTAAAAGTGTACCATCCATATCAGATACTATTAGTTTAATCATTAATACCACTCCCTTTTTAATTATATTTTTAATAATTATTGATTTATAAAGTATTATTTATATCAACAGTTTTTTTATAAATAGTATGTTAATTGCATCCCTTACATTATTATGACTATCTTATCAATGATTTCATCATATATATTTCACATTAATCACAACAACATTTCTTTTCTGAAATATTATATCATAAACCTTATTATATACCATAAAACAAAGAAACTTTTTAGCAAAGCTAAAAAGTTTCTTAATCTATTACTTATTCTACTATTTCAATTTCATCTCCTGGTTTTATCCATCCGCTCTTTAATACCTTCGTAAATATTCCTTCTCTTGGCATTATGCAATCACCTACAAGTTTTCTTATCTCACAACCTACATGGCACTCTTTTCCTATTTTAGTTACTTCCATTTCTGTTTCTCCAATTTTCAGTTTTGTGCCAATAGGTAAATCATATAATACTATTCCTTCAGTAGTCAAATTCTCTGCAAATTTACCTACACATAATCCTTCGGCACCTTGTTCAGTCATTTTATCAACACTTTCTTGTCCAAGTAGACTTACTTGTCTAATCCATTTACCCGCATGAGCATCTCCTTCCAATCCATGGCCTTCTATAAAGTATCCTCTATCTATAGGCTTTTTTACAACTCCTTTAGTTTCACTAATATTAACTGCTAAAATCTTCGCCATATTACTTCTCCCTCTCTCTCTCAAAAGTTCCTGATTTACCACCAGTTTTTTTGATCAACATAATGTCCTTAATTACCATTTCTTTATCTATAGCCTTGCACATATCATAAATTGTAATTGCTGCACAACTTACTGCAGTAATAGCTTCCATTTCAATTCCTGTTTTTCCTATAGTTTTCGCTGTAGCATAAATATCTATTTTACTGTTTTTAAAATCCAATTCAAATTTTATATCACAGCCTGACATCATAATAGCATGACACATAGGAATAATATCAGGAGTATTTTTAGCTCCCATAATTCCTGCAACTTGAGCTACAGCTAGTACATCTCCTTTTTTGAGGTCACCTTGATCAATTCGTTTTAAGGTTTCTTCTTTCATAAAAACACTTCCGAAAGCAATGGCTTCTCTTACGGTATCTATCTTTTCACTTACGTCTACCATTTTAGCTCTTCCTTCATCATTTATATGTGTAAGTGTCATATTATCCTCCTATTTGATTCATTTTTCTAAAGGTTCTTGTATCTTTTTCTTCATTCAAAAAATGTTCTTTGGGTTTGTTAAATATTGTGTTTTTCAGTTCTTCATATAATTTTATTTCATTATATAGAAATGGTTTTATATCTGTCTCTTCTTCTGAATGAAGACATGGTTTAATAGTACCAGTACTTGTTACCCTTATTCTATTGCACTCTTCACAAAATTTACAGCTTAAAGGAGTAATAAAACCAATAGTACCTTGATAATCTTTTTTCTTATACAATACTGCAGTACTTACTTTATTAGTCTTAACAGGAATTAGCTCCTCTAATTTTTCTATTATTTCATTTGCTGTAATAATTCCATTATCATAGTATTTCTTACCTTCCCCAATAGGCATCAATTCAATAAATCTGACACTAATAGGCTTGTCCTTTGTTAAAGAAATCAAATCATTTACCTCGTCGTCATTAAAGCCTTTAATTAAAACTGTATTTATTTTTACCTGTTTCATACCAATACTTATGCATTTTTCTATTCCTCTAAGAACTTTTTTTAAGTCTCCACCTCTTGTAATATTTTTAAATTTTTCTTCATTTAATGTATCTAAGCTGATATTCACTCTTTTAAGTCCTGTCTTAAATAATTCTTCAGCCATATCTTCTAAAAGAGATCCATTAGTTGTAATAGCAATATCCTCTATTCCCTCTATTTGAGATGTTTTATATATTAACTCAGTTATATTTTTTGCAACTAAAGGTTCGCCACCAGTAAATCTTATCTTTTTAACACCTAGCTTAGTAAGTGTTTTTATTAAAGTAATTATTTCCTCGAACCTTAAAATTTCATTATGATTTTTTTTCTCTATCCCCGTCTCTGGCATGCAATATTGACACCTAAAATTACATCTATCTGTAATAGAAATTCTTACATAATCAATTTTCCTTCCGTATTTGTCAATCATTATTTCACCTCTTTAGGATATACTATTTCTCCTATTTCATCATAACCATAGCCACCTAATTCATCAAGCTTTTCTCTAAATTTTTGGCTTTTTATAATTTTTATAAACTCTTTTACAAAAGGTAACTCTATAAATTCTAAGGGAATAGCTATATCATAATATTCTTCTGCTACAGGTATAAAATCTAATTTCATGATTTTCGCCGCTGAATATATTCCAAGTCCACAATCAACATCCCCATTTGCAATAGCTGCTGCTACAGCTAAATGTGTAAATTCTTCTCTTTCATATCCATTTATGTCACTCGGATTTATACCTAATTTTTTTAATTTATAGTCAAATAAAACCCTAGTACCAGAACCCCTTTGCCTGTTTACAAACTTAAGATTTTTACTAGCAATATCCTCTATTGTATTAATTTCATCCTTATTTTCTTTTCTAATCATAATACCTTGAACTCTTTTAACAAGTTTGATTATAACTATATTTTTATCTCTAAGATACTTGTTAATGTAAGCTACATTATATTCTCCAGTTTCAGGATCTAATAAATGAATTGGTGAAATATGCGTTTCTCCATTTTTAAGTGCCATTATACCACCAAAGCTTCCTACATGAGCTGAGGAAAGAAAACTATCTTTATCATCCGCATGCATCAAATCTCCAATTATATCAATAATAGGGTCATGACTACCAATACAGACTAATGTATTTTTCACACTTTCTTCATCTTTTAAAAGTTCTATATCTACAACTGTTCTTTCTTCGTAGCCTTCAATATTTTGTGGCACATTTAGTACTGCATCTGCATTTACCAACGACATAGTTTGACCTGCTCCCCTGTTCAAAGGTGTAGCAACAAGTTTTTCATTTACATATCCTAATTTCATTCTCACAAATTCATGATATTTTAAGGTTGACATTACTCGTCTTGCTAATATTGCTTTGACTTTTTTTCTCTTTATGTTTTTTTTACCAGAAAACTCTGTAATAATATTCTTCACTAAATATTCCATAATAAAATAAGCTGATACAGGATACCCTGGTATACCTACTATAGGCTTATTGTTAACCTTACCCAATATTACAGGTTTCCCCGGCTTTATAGCAACCCCATGTACAAACACTTCCCCTAATTCGCCAATGACTGATGAAGTAAAATCTTCTCTTCCAGCAGAAGAACCCGCATTTATTAAAATAACATCGCATTCCTCTGAAGCTTTTAGAACTGATTTCTTTATTTTTTCATAATTATCTTCAACAATATCGTACCTTTCGGCTTTTCCACCCCATTGTTCTACTTGAGCTGAAAAAATTCTTGAATTAAATTCAATAATATCGCCTGTTCTAAGTGTTGATCCTGGCTCTACAATTTCTGTACCTGTTGGTAATATTCCAACCTTTGGCTTCTTATAAACAGTAATTTCATTAATTCCACCAGTAATCAAAGCTCCAATATCTATAGGCCTTATTTCATGCTTTGACGATACTATAAGCTGGCTTTCAACTATGTCTTCACCAAGTGGTCTAATATTTTGCCAAGGAGCTGCACTCTTATAAATTTCAAATTTATTATCATCTACTTTTATTAAATCTTCAATCATAATTACTGAATCAAATTCTTTAGGTATCGGATCACCGGTATCAACTACTATATAATCTTTATTCTCTTCAAGAAGTATTCGCTTCTTCTCAGAGGCTCCATAAGTTTTTTCACTCAATGTAGCTATACCATCCATAGCAGAAGAATTATAAAATGGAGATGAAATTGCTGCAAAGACAGGTGAATATGTAACTCTTCCCAATGCATCTATTGTTTTAATAACCTCACTATTTCCCTCAGAAATATCAATCTTTTCTATAAATTGATTAAGGGCATCTTCTAACGTTATATTTGATAAATATATATTTCTTTTCATTGAAATTTCCTCCTAATGATTATTCTCCTTAATTGCAAATTGCACTCTGCACTCTATTATAATAAGTATACTTTTACCTTTTCACCTGTTGCTAATCCTTCTTTATTCATTTCAACTCTGACATAACCATCAGCTTTGGATATACTAGAAATAATACCTGATTTAGTTAATATTGGCTCTACATAAATTTTATCTTCAGATAAATTAATATTAACAAGCAAAAATTCTTCTCTACCTTTAGCCTTATGATAATTTATTGTAAATTCACCTTGTATAGGGAATTTTTTTTCTTTGTAATCTAATGCTCTATTTATATAATGCTTAACAAAAGTATTAAAAATAACAGCAGCTGCCATAGGATGTCCTGGTAATCCAAATATTATTTTCCCTTTTACTTTCCCTACAATAGTAGGTTTCCCAGGTTTTATAGCTATGCCGTGAATTAATATTTTTGAATCTTCTAAGTTATTAATCACTCTTATTGTTTGATCTTTTTTTCCAACTGAACTTCCACCTGAAACTAGTACAATATCACATTTGGATAAAGCTTCCTGAATGTTTTTCTTAAGCAAATCATAATCATCTTGCACTGCACCATAATTTATAACTTCACACAAATTCTCTTTTGCAAGAGAAGTCAATAGTAATGAATTTATATCTCGTATTTCTCCATTTTTAGGTTTCTGGTCATAAGAAACAATCTCATCACCTGTGGAAATCACTCCTACAATTGGTTTTTTATAAACCTCTATATCCACAATCCCAGTGCCAGATAATAATCCCATTTCATAGGCTCTTATCTCTTTACCTTTATTAATTAATAATTCTCCCTCTTCAACATCATCTCCTGCTTGAACAACATTTTCTAAGGAAGCTACTGGACTTTTTATTAAAATTGTTTGAGCATCCAATATCTCTGTGTATTCAATCATAACTACAGCATCAGCACCTACTGGTAACATCCCTCCTGTAGGAACATACATACATTCACCAGGATAACTTAATTGACTAGTAGGTTCCTTCCCCATATATACTTCACCTATTAAATTCATCATTGAAGGAATGGACTCTGAAGCTCCATATACATCTTTTACATTAACCGCATATCCATCTACTGTAGACCTTGCAAAATGCGGTACTGAATTTAATGAATAAACTTTCTTTGAAGTTATTCTTCCCTGTGCCTTAGAAATATTAATAATTTCTTTACCTAAATTACATTTGAAATTGTCATCTAATATTTGTTTTGCCTCTTCAACTTTTACTACATTAAATAAATCCATAAGTACCTCCTATTATCTAGCACATTCTGAAGCTGTTCCTTTTAATATATCGATTCCATGAGGTAATGCATCTAAAATAAACTCAAGATTTTCTTTTGCTGCTTTGGGGCTACCTGGCAAATTTATAATAAGAGTATCATTTCTAATGCCTGCTACTGCTCTTGACAACATTGCCTTAGGTGTAATCTTTAATGAATTTAACCTCATTGCCTCTGGTATCCCTGGAACTCTTTTATAAATAACTTTTTCTGTAGCCTCTGGAGTAACATCTCTTTTTGAAAAACCTGTGCCTCCATTTGTAAAAATCAAATCCATTTCTAATTCGTCACATAAATAAACTAATTCTTTTTCTATCACATCGATTTCATCTGGAATAATTTTGTAATAATCTACTAAATAAAATTCTTCTTTCAATAATTTTTTAATAGTAGGTCCAGTTATATCTTCTCTCTCACCTTTTGACCCTTTATCGCTTATTGTTAATATAGCTGTCTTTATCATTTTACCCCTTCTTTCTTCATACAAGAAAAAGATTTTGAAGTCCATCTTCTATAAATACAATTATAACAAGAAAATTCACTATCTGATATTATCTCATCTTCAACATCTTCTGAAAAAGAACCACATCCCTTAGCTGCCTTCTCAGCCATCTCAAAATTTTCTTGACCATATTTAAATTCTCGTTTATTATTGTTTATCTCAAAATACATAGTAAACCACCTTCTAATAATAATGCACAATGCTTTTTAAAAGATAATTTGCAATTTGCAATTTGCAATGTGCAATTAATGATGCTTCTCTCCCTTTGGTCGATAAGCTTTAATAAATTTAAAATACTAATTAACTAAACACCTTCAATTACTAATTAGACTATATACATTTTTATTTCTCTTTTACTTTTCCTTTGCCTATTCCTTTGATTTTTCTTTTTATTTGCTTTTACCTTTGCTTTTGCCTTTGACTTTTATTTTGGTTTTGACCTTAATTGCTAATTGCAAATTGCTAATAAAGTTAGTAATTCCTAAGCATCGCCCTATTGCACATACTCCACTTTTCATCATTAACATTTTCTTTATAAACAAGAAGAACAGATTTGTTATCTATAAGTACTGTTTTAATCTTCTTACATAATTGTACTGATTCTTCACTATCAAGCTTTTCCTTATTTACTTCTCTAACTTCATCTATGTCTTTATTTTCTAAAATCTCTTCAACAGTTAACACCTCTTTTTCCACTTCAAATTTGTGCTGGCCTTTAAATCTTCCATCATTTCCTGTAAGTCTAAGACCTATGCCTGCTAGAGCTCCAATAACACCTATTCCTGTTCCACCATGTTCTGAGAGATGAATATTCATTTTTTTAGCCAAAGAATACGCTTCTTCTTTTAAAATCACCTCTATTTTTGCTCTTTTGCCATATTCAATTAATCTACTATAATCCCCATCTTTCTTGAGTTTTAATATAGCTAATCCAGGATCAGAACCTTCTGCAGACTCACTTTCTAAAAATTGAATTGCATAATCTTTTATTTCATCATAGCTATCTTGATTTATTTCTGCCTGAAAGCACATTGAACTATTATGAGAAGTATATGGTATATCTTCATGGATAAATAGCTGGTGTCTTGTTATTTTACTACATTTCCCCCAATTAGCTTTTTCAATCTCCTCTGATATCATTTGAGCTAATTCTCCAGTGCCCTTACTTTCAATATTATCTGTATCATCAATGCAAATTAAAATATTCATATCAAGGCCTCCCGTAGTGTTATTCTTTTTTTCCTCTCATACCCTTGCCAATTAAAATTTTATCTACTAATTCATCTTCTATTTTATATTCAAAAATTTCTGAATAAAAATTCTTTGTAATTTCTTCAATTTTTACATCCTCAAACAACTCCGGATACAATTTTTTAGCAGTCCAAACTACAGCAAGTGGTGTCTCAATTGAAGTAGGATGCCCCCATCTAGATACGCCATTTGGTAATTTGTATACTCTATTATTTTTTACTGCATCTAAAGTTTTCCATTGATCTTGCTCTAATATATAATCGTCTACCCCATCTTCATTTACTAAAATAACATCTGTATTCCACATCAATATTTGTTCTAAACTTGCATAATAAGCGCTATCTACTAAATTCAACTTTTCATTTGCAGAAATATCAATTGCACCTGCTTTCTCAAGCCAATATACAGGAAGAGTGTCCGGGGCATCTGTTCTTGTAGCTTCGTTGACTGAATGGTATACCGTAACCCGATCTTCTTCTGCAATATCTTTCACTCTATCTTCTACTATTCCAACTAGTTCATCATATAAGTCATTGTATTTTTCTGCTTTTCCTTCTCTACCTAAAACTTCTGCTATCATATTAACCATATATTGCTGCTCTTCAATAGTATTAAAATCTACAACTAAATATGGTATTTCAAATCTTTTAAACATTTTTGATAATTTACTATTATCATCAACACCTTTTTCTACGAAAACCACATCTGGTTTTACTTTAGCTAATTCTTCAATATTAATATCACCACTGACTTTTGGTACTACTGCCTCCATAATTGCAGGATTCATCTCACAAAGCACTATATCTCTTTGTAATCCACCATTTACTGCAACAATTTTATCTCCATCTCCCAGCATAGTAACTACATGTCCAGAAACAGCAAACAAACAACCTACCTTTTTAATCTCTGCCGGTATTTCCACATTTCTTCCTATACAATCTGTAACAACAACTTTTTTTATACTATCATCTTTAATAAATTTTTCAGTATCAGAACAACCTGCAAAAAAACAAGTTATTACTATCAAAATCATTAAAACACTTATTTTTTTCTTCATGAGTACACTCCCCTAAAAAAACTGGCTATGTTTTAGAATACTATCGATACTTTTTACATTGTTTAAATAATAATGTACAATGTACAATTGCTTTAAAATGTATGTTTCTCTTGATTAAGTTATTTAATATTAGAATTCAACGGAACTATAAAATTAATCTTATCCCCATCTCCTTCATCTACAGAAAACACTTTTGAATTAATATGAAATACTTTTTTCATATTATTTTCAGTGAGTACCTTAGATGGTTTACCTAAAGTTGCAATTATCTTATCATTCATCAAAGCAACCTTTGTATCTATTCCAGCATTCTCAAAATAAAAAGCATGATTCGGAAAATGAGTTGCCATAATGATAGAAATGTTTTTTTTCTTTACAAATTCACTTATAGATTCTAAAATTTTTAGTTCGTTTTTAAAATCAAGATGTGCAGTTGGTTCATCCATTACAATCACCGGTGTTTCCTGTGCTATAGCTCTTGCCATCATTACAAGCTGTGTTTCTCCACCACTTAATTGTGTATAAACCTTATCTTTAAAATCTTTTATCCCTAATAATTCTAATGCCTGCTCTGCTATTTCCATATCTTCACCTCGAGGAGCAGAAAACATTGATTGATAAGGCGCTCTTCCCATTAAAACAATATCAATTACTTTATAAGGAAAGGATTTGTTATGTATTTGGGGTACATATGCTATTAATTTTGCTAAATCTTGTACCCCTATTTTCTTAATGTTTTTATCTTTTATTGTAATTACTCCACTTTTCAACTTTTTTATTCCCAGAATACAATCAAGTAATGTAGTTTTCCCACAGCCATTTGGTCCAAATAAACATAAAACTTCACCTTTTGATAAATTCAAATTGATATCTTCAAAAATATATTTATTATCATATTTAAAAGATGCATCTCCTATTTTAATTAATGACAACTACCATCCACCCCCTTTTGTTTTTTTAAGAAGGTAAACATAAAAAGGTCCACCAATCAAAGCTGTAAGAATACCAAGAGGAATTTCACTTCCTGTTATTATTCTTCCAATGTTATCAACAAATATCAAAAACGTGGAACCCAAACAAAAACTTATAGGAACTAAATATTTATTATCATTTCCAATAAGCATTCTACCAATATGTGGAATTACAAGCCCTACCCATCCAATTATTCCACTAACAGATACTGCACCTGCTGTTGCTAATGTCGTACATATAATAACTATGATTTTAGTAATTTTTGTATTGACTCCAAGTGCCTGGCACTCTCTATCTCCCATTGAGAGAATATTTATCCTCCACCTAATACAAAAGAGCCCAATTACACCTATTAGCATGGGTATTGCAGCAATCAATATATCTTGATAATCTGCTGATGCAAGACTGCCCATAAGCCAAAAAACTATTGTAGGTAATTGATCATATGGATCCGCTATATATTTAGAAAATGATATTAGAGATGAAAAAACAGATGATACAACAACTCCACCTAATACAAGCATTATATTAGGTGTTGTGCTATATATTCTGCCAATAAAAAATGTTAGAATTACTGCAATTATACTAAATATAAATGATAATGTATAAATCATAAAAACACTATCAAATAATATAATAGCTAAAGCAGCACCAAATCCGGCACCCGAGGAAACCCCTAGAATACCAGAATCAACTAATGGATTTTTAAACATCCCTTGCAATGCTGTTCCACTAATTGCAAGGCTCCCCCCAACGAGGGCACCTAAAATCGCCCTGGGTAATCTTACATCTATAACTACAGTTTCCTTAATTGGTTGTATCTTATAATTAGTATGAGCAAAATTATTAAGTAAGATTTGAAAAACTTCCTCTAAAGAAAGTGGATATCTTCCTATAAATAGAGAAATAATAATGGATAAAATCGGAAGTATGGTTATTATAGTGATTATTAGTTTCTTATTATGTTTATTCATTATCCTTCTCCTGACAATACCATTTTTGAGTTTTGCTATATTTCTAATGTTGTTATTTATACTATTGTTCATATAATAAAGTTTTGACTTAATTAATGTGTGAAATGTGAAGAATGGAGTGTGAAGTGAATAAAACAATAATTAAAAAATCATCAATTCTTTAAAATATAATTTATATTTAAAAATTCACTAGTAACATTTTAAATAATTTATTTATCTTCATTTACTAGTCTTTTTCTTTCTAGAATTAATGACAAAAAATATTACTACAATTACAACTACTGCTAAAATAATAATTGTATAATAGTTACTTGATGAAGCTTGTGTAGTAAAATTAATTTCAATATCCTCGCCTAATGCATTACCATTTTTTGCAGTTACTTGTGAGGAAATAATAACCTTATAACTTTCGCCTGCTTTTAAAGTTTCTTGTAATTCAAGAGTAATAAGTCTTTTCTTTTCTGGCTCTATTTGGTCATCACCCATAACTACTTCAAAACCTATAGAATTACCTGCTCCATCTACTATTTCAAAACATTTCATATTATCATCTTTAACTGCCATATTTATTACATTGTTAGTAAATTCTAAAGTAATTTCTTCAGTTTCTAAAGATACTACCTCGTCATTTTTAATACTTGAAGATTCTAAACTAAGAGCTTTTTTCTCCTCTGCAAATACTATAAATGTAAACAAATTTAACAACAAAACAATTCCTATCAACATCGATACTTTTCTTTTTATATTCTTCATAAGCTACTTCTCCTTTTTTTTATAATATGTAATTCTTTATTAATATCATTTTTTAATTCTATTTCATTATACTCTTTTTCTTTAACCAAATAATCTATTACCTTTTCTACTACATTGTTTTTAAATATAGAAAAAGTTGGTTTATACATTAAATAAAAAGCTATAAGTCCTCCTGTTCTATTCTTATAATCATAATCTTGATTTTTTAAATCTTCAAAATCGATTCCATATATTTCATCATCTTTAACAATAAAATTTCTGAAATTAATATCATTCAACACTATTTTATCATTTTTAATAAACTCAATACTATAAAAACTCTCAATCCAATTATACAACTTCAAAATTAAATTTACTGAATCAAATTCTGCTTCTTCACAATTTTTCTTTTCAAGCCCTTCTAACTTTTCTAAAAGAGTACACCCTTCAATATATTCAATCACTAATGTTTTTTCATTTTCATTACAAGATAGTAACTTTGGTATTTTTATTTTACTATTATCATTTTTATCTAACTTGAAATAAAAATCCTTTTCTAAACAAAAGGATTTTTCTATTGAATGGATTTTATATATGTACTTTTTACAATCCTTCTCTACCAAACTAACTTTATTTCTTTTAGAATAAAAATCCTTATTCTTTATCATCTTCTTTACTTACAATCCCTTCTTGGATCAAAACCTAATTCTATTTCTACTTTTGAATTTTCACTATATCCCTCTAGCTCACTAACAACGGCCAACACAGAATTTCTAACAAGCTTCTCTACAAAAGGAACCATAGCGATTTCCTTTCCATCTATTTTCAAGGAAACAAACTCATTGCCTAACTTACAATCTTCTCTAGTCTTTTCACCCTTAATAATCATCTCACACATCTTGCGGCAATTGTGTCCACATTTACTACAACATTTTTCATCGAAATCTGGTAATAATTCAAAAGTATTTTCTTCAATATAATCAACTAGTTTTTCAATATCATTCATAGCACTAAGAGCTTTTATCCCTCTGTATTCATCTATTTCATCTGCTATCTTACCTGAAATCAAAAAAGTACTGTAATCAAATCTATCATCTATATCTTTTTTGGTTTCAGCTGCAATAATTTTAGGCGCATTAACATCCCTTACCCCTTCTAATACTACGTAATCATAATCATAATGTTTTAATATATCATAAATATTTAATTTCTCTTGATACAAAATATCTGTTTCATATTTACCTCTAGCCGTTACTAATTCCGAACCTGCTACTTTATGTCTATGTGTATTTGTACCATCTGTATCAATTTTGAACTTATCAAAATGAATATCCTTTACACTTCCAACACTGTAATTTCTCTTTTTTAATTCTTCAATTACCTTCTCAATAGTTGTAGTCTTTCCTGACTTTGTATACCCAATAACTGAAAATACTTTCATCTAATTTCCCCCACTTTCTTTTTTATTATAAAGCTCTATTTTAAAGAATTGTTTATATGAATAAAGTTAATCTTTATAAAATGTATTTATTCTTGCTTATGTACAGTTCTTCTTAAAACAAATGTGCAATTCTTATTAAAATAAATGTTCAATTTGCAATTTGCAATTAATGATGATTCTCTTCGTGCCTCTAACAATCTTTAATTAATTAAAGATTCTCAGAAGAATGAGGAGAATCATCCTTAATTGTGCATTGTGCATTATGCATTGTGCATTATGCATTATGCATTGCTCTTAAATTATCTTATATAAAAACTATATCCAACTAATAATGCCAACGAAATACTAATAAACATAAGTAAATAATCTGTACTTTTAAATTTCAAAGTAATTATGCTTGTCCTTGTATCGTAAGATCTAAAAGCTCTTGACTCAATTGACATAGAAAGCTTTTGAGCCTTTGTTAAGGTACCAACTACTACTGGCGTCAAAATGTAGGCATATAATTCAATTTTTTCTTTGAGCTTTAAAGCTTTTACATCTATCCCTCTAAGACTAATAGCTGTCATAGTATCCTTCATTTCTTCCATTAATATCGGCAGAAATCTTATACCTATGGATACCATAAAAGCTAAATCATAAGGAAGTTTCCATTGTACAAGACCTTGAATAATCTCTCTAGTATTTGATGTTGCAAGTATAGTACCTGAAATAATAATTATCAAGATTCTCATAATAAATTCAAGTCCTTTTAATAATCCTTCATCAGTTAATATTTTGAAACTTTCAGTGCCAATTAGCACATTTCCCTGTTTCATAAAAATACTTTGTACTATAACAATAGCTATTAATATATATAACATTTTTTTTAACTTTTTAAACGCCATAAAAACATTACTTCTGAAAAGATTTCCAACTATTAACGAAACAACTAATATTCCCATTAAGTAATATATGTCTTGAATAAGAACACCTAAAGTGGAAATACAGATAACTATAATTATTTTTGTTCTAGGATCTACATTTCTCATCTTTAACTATTCTCCCATCTTTAAATTCTATAATCCTATGAGAATGATTTTTAACGAATTCAATATCATGACTAATCATCAATATACCAATCCCTCTATCATTTATATCTTTAAGAATTCTACTTAAATTTTCCTTTCTCATTTTATCTAAACCAGTAGTCGGTTCATCTAAAATCAAATATTTAGGATTATTTAACAGCAAAGTACCCAAGGCTAGTCTTTGTTTTTCTCCTTGACTCAAAGTATGGCATTTTGAATTTTTTATCTCAACCAAATCAAAATCCTCTAAAGTTTTTTTGACTCTCTCTGTTATTTCTTTTTCATCAACTTTATTGAATCTCATAGAAAATACTAATTCATCATAAACATTTGTCGCAAATATTTGCCTTGATGGATTTTGAAATAAATATCCAATTTTTTTACCAATACTAGCTAAACGCATATCTTTAATACTTTCACCATCTAAGTAAATATTACCCTTATTAGCTTTCAAAATACCTGTTATAAGCTTTCCTAATGTTGTTTTTCCACTGCCGTTTGGTCCAATTAAAGAAACAAACTCACCATTATTAAGAATTAAATCAACATCTTTAATTACATCTTTCTTTTTATAACTAAAGCCAAGTCCTTCTACTTTTATAAATTGCTTTTCGTTATTTTTCACATTATCCATCACTATATATCCTCTTCAACATGAGAAAGAACCCCTTTTTTTAGTGTATAGATTTTATCTACTACATCTAAATTTTCTTCTTCATGTTCTACCATTATTATAGTTTTACCTTCTGCTTTAAGCTTTAAAATTGCTTTTTTAATAAGTATTTTACCTTGACTATCAACCTGTGACATACATTCATCTAATATTAATATATTTATACCTAAGCTTAGTACAGATGCTATAACAATTAATTGTTTCTCCCCTCCTGATAAATCATTGGGATTTCTACCTCTTAGTTTCTCAATATTTAACAATTTAGTAATATAATCTATTCTTTTTAGTATATTATTTTTTTCTACACATAAGTTTTCTGCACTAAATGCAATTTCATCGTCAACATTGGAGAAAACTATTTGAGTATCAGGGTCTTGAAATACTGTTCCTATCATTGTTGCAATTTCTGCCACTTCTAATTGTGCAATATCTCTCCCATCAATAAGAACTTTTCCTAAGAAATCTCCACTATATCTTTTAGGAATTATTCCATTAATGCAATACATAAGACTAGTTTTACCACAACCACTCAAACCTGTTATTGCTATTATTTCACCTTTTTTAACTTTAAGATTAACATCTTTTAATATATAATTCTCACTCTTTTTATATTTAAACTTTAAGTTATTTATTTCTACTGAGTAATTTTCTTCCATAAAATTCTCCTATTTTGCTTCTGCTGATAAAGCGTACTTACACCAATATTGGCTAAACTGATCTTTGCTTATTATAATCTGATATGGTCCTTTGCCGCCTTCTTCTTTTGTCCCTATTGATTCTCCTTCTCTCATATAAGCCACATATACATTATCATCTGCCAAAACTTTTTTCATTTCCACTGATGTAGCATATCCGTCTGCTGCTGTCATAACAACAGCATCTTTTCCTTCTAAAGATACCCCTGCTTCTTCAAATACATTTTTTAATAATACCCCAGTATATTCATATTCAATAGGGTCTTTACCACTAGTTTTTAAATTTGCTTTAAAGTTGCTTTCACCTAAACTTCTTATTTCCTCCATATCGAAGCTTTGAACTTCTTCACCATTCTCCTTAATTATAAATATAGCATCATTATTCAAAGATTTTTTTTCTGCAACTGAATCTTTATTTAAAAAAGCAAAAATACCAATAATTACAACTAGAGCTGCAACTACAAAAATAAGAATTTTTTTATTTTTATTCATTTTCATTTACCTTCTCTCCATTTATTACAATATAAGGAATATACATATCTTCATTTCTAAATTCACCATGGTTTCCACCTTCACTAGTTTCATGCATTCCGTGATCTGCTATAATTATAACCTTGCCTTCCCACTTATTTACCAAATCACCAACATACTGGTCTAGTATTATAAATCTTTCAATTGTTTCTTCACCATTTGGACCATAATCATGCCCTAAATCATCTAAACCATGAAAATGTACAAGTAGAAAGTCAGTATCAAATTCTTTTAAAGCACTTTGATACACTTCATCATCATTATATCCATTATCATTCAAATCCAAGTTAAGTACAGGCTCAATACTTGTATCTAATATTTTAATATCACCTTCTATTAAAGCTGATTTTTTGCCTAGCTCTTCTGCTTTATCAAAAATAGTATCTATCTTAAGCTCTCTATACTCTCTATTTAGTACACCATTTTTTACAGGTGGCTCACCTGTTATCATAGCAGCAAACCCTGAGTTAGTAACAGGTTTGAAAATAGTATTTGCTTTTACTGCCTTCTGATATTTTGCAATATTACAATTTGGATAATCTTTTGTATATTTTTCATATTGATTATAGGAAAATCCATCTATAAATAACACCATTACATCAGTATTTTTTTCTAAATAATATAAAGAATCATTATAAGTATCCATAACGCTCGTTGCTGGAGGATTTACCATTATACCTTTAATGTTTGTAAACACTTTATGCTCTTCTGGAATAATAAAGTTCACAGTATTTTCTGTTATTTCGATAAATCCATTTACGCTAGAACAAAATTCATAATTCCCCTGCTCATCCATAACTAAGATATTGTCTACTTCTTCTTCAATCAAATCCTCTAACTTTAATACTTTCTTTTCTTCTAATACTTCAACACTATATTCTTCTCCATCATAATTTTTACTTGATACTCCATCAGAATATGGATAAATAGAATAATCTTTTTTATATAATTCACCAATCGTGTAATTATAAGTTTTATCTCCAACAATAATATTTAAACCAAAATCATTTCTTTTACTTTCTTTAGTACTTACAATACGTATTTCATCTATATTCTTAATACCACTATTTACTGGATGTTTGTCTGAAATGTATACCCAACCATCTTTTTCTGAATATGCTAAGTATGTATTTTCAATACCCTCCATATCAAAATTAATCATAAAACCATCATTAGCTCTCAAATATACAGTATATTCATCATATACAGGTTCTAATTCATTAATAAACCCACTTATATCTATGCCTTCAATTTCTTCATCTTTGTATTCAATCTTTTGTTTTTCACAGTTTTCCCAAGTTTCATTAAATGATTCTACTTTACTTACATCTCCAAGTATTTTCACACTAGGTAAGCTAGTTTTTTCTGCTGAGCAACCTCCAAAAATTGCTGTTATAAATAAAGTCACTACTATAAACATAATTCTAATTCTTTTATTCAATTTGCCACATCCATTCTCTATACTAGGTTATGTTTCAAAGAATTGTTGATTTATAAAGTATTATTTCTTTAAATAGTTTTTGCTTATTATTAATGAATAACTCACAATACACAATTAAGGTTGCTAATTGCTCATTGCTAATAATAAAAAATAATTACCCAATTCCTTCAATATCCATACTTTTTATTTTCTTTGCTAAAACATACCCAATAATTCCACCTAATCCACCCGAAAGTGTTCCGGTAGCTAGACTTAATACAAGCGGAATAAAAGGCAATTTAAAGAAAACTAAATTAGATAAATATGTGCCGCTTAGATTTGCAATTACTCCAGCTAAGAAAAAATCTATTGAAGTTGTTATTTTTCTTCTCAATATTAAAAACACAAAATCAATCATTAATCCTGGTAATGTATAAGTTACTATACTTAATACCCCATGCGTCCCAAAGGTACCTGTTACAGCAACTATTATAGCTTGTGTCAATGCAATAAGTGTAGCGGTTCCTCTCTTAGGAATAAGCCCTGCACCAAGAACTATCCAAAGCATATAAAACCCACCGGCTACTGCTCCTCCAGGTATAAATAATGGTCCTGTAATCATATGAGTAAGTGGAACAATAATAGGCTTTGTTGCAAGCCCTAAAGCTGCCATTAATGCAATAACTATAATTTCAAATATATTAAATTTTTTTAATATCCCATTTTTTTTCTTCATAGTAGACACCTTTTTTATTAGACTCTATTTTTAAAAATATTATTACTATTTATAAATAATGTGAAGAATGAATAGTGGAGTGATTTTTTCATTAATCCCACATTTCAAACTTCACACTATTATCACAATTTAAAAATTATTGAACGATTATTTTTGAAACTCCCTTAACCCATTTATTACTAGCTAGATTTTTTGAAACTAATTGTACTAAATTATCATCCTCTGATAAATTTTCACCATCTACAGTTATTCCTAAAATCATAGAATCATCAACTTCTTCTTTAGTAATTTCCATTTCATAGCCATCACTAGCAACCACTTTTATAGATGTAAACTCTTCAACATGAAGAAATGCTAAAGCATCTAATAATTTATAGCCATCCCAAGCTTGTACACTTTCTTCTCCACTCTTAGATGTTTTTGTTGCTTCTATAGAAGTTAAAGTTAATTTACTCTCTGCTTTATCACTACCTAAAGCAAATGAACCATCACTTAAGCCTTCAAATGTAATCTCCCAAGCTTTTGCAGCCTTTTCTTCATCTGTTGCGTCATTTGATCCTTGTGCTACTTCTATACTAAGTACATCTTTGATATTAGTTGATTTTGGCATATCATCTGTAAACTTAACTGAATAAACTCCTTCTTCTTCATAAATAATACCTTTTAGTAAATCTTCACTTGTAACTGTAGTACTATATTCATCTGATGCTGTAATTATATAAGAATCTCCATTTAAATTACCCGCTTTAACTACTTCATCTAATGCCACTCCTGTTTTCTTTCTTGCATCTCTTGCAGTAAACTTTTCAAGTGATTTAGCTGCTGAAATAAAACTTGTATCATCACAAGTTAAAACAAGTATATCCTTTACTTGCATACCCTTCGGAAGATCTGGTGACAAGAATAATGGTACATTTTCACCAGTAGTCTTAATATATCCTTGTAATAGCACATCTATTTTTTCACTTTTTTCAAACCCATCTACTGCTACAAAGTTAATATCTGAAGAAGCCTCTGGAATATATTCTTTAAACAAATCATCAACTTTTATAGCTTTATCTGTACTGTCATAATAAGTATAATCTTCCTCAGTGAAACCCTTTGTAGCAGTTTCTAAGAAAACTATTTTACTAGGACCTTCTGCTTTTTCTTCAGATGCTCCTTCCTCTTTAACAAAGTTAATCTCCATTAAATTAGAAGTCCAATACATTGTACGTACGTCATTAATTGCCGCTCTCAATGGTTGTGCTTTTTCATCTAACCCTTCTCCATCAAACTCAAAAGCTAAAACAATATCTTTTTCTGATATAATATCAATTGGAACATCTATTGAATATCCATCGCCAGCTATTAATCTTATTGTACTAAAATCCTTTTGACTTATACCTTTAGAAGCTAAAACATCATCTAACTTAACTCCTGTAACGTCAACTTCTTTTAATTCTCCAGCTGATGTTAAGTTTTTCATATGCTCCGTTACAGTTTCCATAGAATATATATCATTATAAGCTACTTCAAACTCTTCATCTAATCCTGTTAATTTTAAACTGCCATCATAAGTATATTTCCCACTTGTCTCTTCATTTGAAGTATTGTTACTAGTATTACCACATGCTGTTAACATAAATATTGATAAAACAACCATCAATATTGCAACTACTCTAATTTTAAGTTTTTTCATTTTTTAATCCCCCTGTAATTTTCTATACATAAATTCAAACCGTATACAACAGTATCAGAAGTAATAGTTGCACCTGTTATTGCTACAACTTGATTTTCTTCTTCTTTTGCCATTTTTACGAGTTCAATTTCTTTTTCAATGGGAAGATATAATCTTTCTAAAAACCACTCTTCCTTTACAAATCCACCGTAATCTTCCGTTTCATTTTCTTCTAATAAAACAACATTAATTATCTCTTTGCCGTCAATTTCATACAGCATTTCTATATCTTCTTCATAACCTAAAGCCCTAACCACTTGTACAATATTTCCTTTTTCATTTTCATACACTCTAACTATTTCATCTGTTTCATATTTTTGTAATCTAGTCAAGTTTTCATAATTATTACTATTTAATTTTTCTAAATACTGATCTTGACTGCATCCAGTAATAATAAATAGTGATATTACAAATATACAAAATAGAATTGGTATTAATTTGCCTTTCATTTTTCCCCCTAAAAAAAAATCTTTCCTTAAATTTCTTAGGAAAGAGCGCAAAACAAACCTTCTCTTTTCCTAAATGGGAGGCATTTAAATTTCTCTAAATACCCATCGGTTACTTAATCATAGACTCTTCCTTAGATTAAATAACTCAGAGATTGATAATATTCGTATTTAATTTTAAAATCTTAAATAGGCACCATTCCTCTTGATTTTGCGGATTTAAATTACTTTTTTAGTCAAAATTACTTTTAAATTATAATTTAAGGTAATTTGTAAACTTATACAACTATTATAAACCTGATTTTTCCTAAAATCAACAAAAAAAGCCTCTCTATTTATAAAAGAAACTTCTCAGCTTTATTATTTGAACATTATCAATCAAAAGGTAAATAGGGTGATAAAGTTCATCACCCTATTTACCTTTTGATTGATAAAAAGATTATATTTATATCATTAAATTATCAGTAACTATAGGCAAACTATCTAGATTGTTATCTCTATTACTATCAGGATTACTTCTCAAATACTCTTCACCTAATTTAGACTTAGATACAGTAACTCCTTTTATTTCTCCTTGTTTTGCTAATTCCACGGCATCTATCTTACTAACCAATCTATCATCATTTAATTTGTATCCAACAATCTCACCTTTATTGTCTTTCTTAATTGCTACGATTTCTTTTTTTGCTTCCACAATTTCACCTTCCTTCACTACTAGTGTTTTCAAAATTTCAATTATATATACATTTTACAAAATAAAAAGAAATATCTCAGCTTAGCTAAAATATTTCCTCATATATTTTTAATTCTTCATATTTAAAACAATTTAGTTTTTAATTAAGTTTAATATAATTCAATTAAATCCATTCCGCTATCAAAAATTTTGTTTTTATATCCATATCAGTAAACTTTTCTTCATACTCGGTCTTAATATTTTGCTCATTATATTCAGAATTATGAAGGTCATAAGTCATAAAATTAATTTTAAATCCGCTTTCCTTAAAATATTCTTGTGATTCTTCAAACAATTCATCATCATCAGTCTTAAACCATATTTCTGATCCTTTTTTCATGAATAATTTATATCTTTCAAGAAAAGTACTATGGGTAAGTCTTCTTTTCTTATGTCTATCTTTTGGCCACGGATTGCAAAAGTTTATATATATTCTACTTATCTCATCTTTATCTAAAATTTCATTAATCATCATAATATTCATAGCTATTAATCTAATATTTTCTATTTCAGCTTCTTGATGTTTTATTAAAGCTTTATATAACACTTCATCTTTTAAATCAATGGCAACAATGTTCTTTTCCTTATATCTTTGAGCTATTCCTCTTGAAAACTGACCTTTCCCACAACCTAATTCTAAAATAATATCATTAGAATTGTTGAATTCTTCTTTCCATCTTCCTTTTAGCTCTTTTGCCTCATCCAAAGATTTAAACATTTCACTAGCTTCTAAAGCTGGTCTTGCTCCCCAATCTTTTCTTAATCTCACTCTTTCCACTCCTGTTCATCAATCTATATTTACGCATTCTTATTATACTTTATTTCTAGTTAAAAAGCCATATGCAAAGGCATACCGCTTTTTCTAATTAAATTTGCTTACTTTTTCTATATTCTTCATTTTAACTGCAGTGATAGAAAAGAAAACCAGCGCAAATACTAAAAGTACAAATAAATTTAATTTTATATCATAAAGACTTTGCCCACTTTGTAACTTACTCAATGCTTCTATTGCCCATTTTTGTGGTACAAAATCAGAAACTCTTTGAATTGCATTTGGCATTATTTCTAATTCCCAAAAACACCCTCCCAACATACATGTTGGTACAATAAACAATGTTGACAAGTTTCCAGATTCCGCTGAAGATTTAGAAAAAGCCATAATTATCATTCCTAGACCAATAGCACACGAACCAAATAGTACTAATACTATAAACAAATCAATTCCTTTAATGAACATATTTATACCTATTATATTTATTAAGAACATTATTGATAAAATTTGAATTACAATAATAAAAAGATTTACAAGTACATTCCCTACTATATATTCTTTAGGAGTAACAGGCGAAGTACAAATCCTTTGATAAGTTCTTTCTCTTCTTTCTTTTAAAATTAAATTAGCAGTATTGGAAGCCCCATATAATATAAACATTATAAAAAAACCTATCCCTTGCCTTCCAACAGTTTTATCAGTATACTCATCTTCTAATTTTTGAGTATTAAATTTTAAATCTCCTACCTTCTGATTTTCATATATACTATAAAAATCATTTTTATTTCTCTCCGTAGCAATTGCAATATCTTTTAAATTTTTAATATAATAATTAACATAATTCTCGACCCATATCGTTGCGTCCTTACCTTTTATAGATATTACATCTACCTTAGTTTTTTGCCCATTTAATATTGTTTTTTCAAAATTTTCTCCAATTGATAATACAAATGTAACTTCACCATTAATTACCTTATCTTCAATTTCCGCTTCAGTAATTACTACCTTATTAAATATTTCAGTTTCTTCTAAATACTCTATCATATCTCCAGATAAATCACTCTTATCCTTATTAACTACTCCCATAGTTAATTTTGTAGATTCACCACTTCCAAATACTAGTATTATCAAGAAAGTTGACAATATTGGCAGCAATATATACGTAAAAATATTGATTTTTTTACTAAACAATACCTTTAAATTATTCTTAAATATTAACCATATATTATTCATTTAACAGCCTCCTTTCTAAACAATAATGATGATAAAACTAAGAAAAATATCGCCATACAAAGATTAATACCGATTGTTATTCCTACTCTGGACATATCATTATTATAGATAATACTAAATAAAGTACTATTCATCCACCTTACTGGTGAAATCCAACTAATTTTATAAATTAAATCACTATTAAACATATCTATATTGAGATATCCTCCTCCTAAGAAAACCATAAAAGGTATTATCGTTTGAAGTATTCCATTTAGAGCTCCTTCACTAGATACTAATAGCCCTACACCAGTTCCTAATGATATCGCCATTAATAACTCTGATAAAATCAAAATTAAAACTATAGATACATTCGTACCCCAATTAACACCCAAAACATATTTACTAAATAATATTACTACAAATACTTGAGCCATTGATGATAAGAATGTACCTACTGTTTTTCCTATAAAAATTTCACTTTTACTTATTGGACTAATAAGTAATCTTGCCTTTGTATTCATAAAATCTTCTTTACGCATATTGAATGCCGCTATTAATGAGGCATACAATATTATTAAAGTTGTCATAGTAATCCCATAATAATCAATTGCTCTTGGCTTAACTTTTTTATTCAAAGAAACCACTTCAGTATAAGTTAGCTCTTCTTCATTTGTTATTTCACTAATCACTTTAGGATTAAAAGCTACTATTTCTGTAATCACATTATACCTTTGAACATACGTCCTAAAAATGCTTTCTGTAATACTAGCGCTCAATGAATATCTATCGTTTTTATACAAAGTCAAAAAATTCTTTTCTGAATCAAATTTAATATAACATGAGTATTCTAAATTCTTAATTAAATTGGTTGCTTTTATTTCATCTTCTACTTTTGTAAAATTAACGTCTTCCATTTCTTTAAATCCATTTATAAAATTAACAAAAGCCTCCTTATTAGTTCCGTTACCCTCAATTGAATAAATTGCATCTACAGATATATTATCTCCTGCGTTTGATGTAGTACCTGATAATGCAGCCCCTAAAATAATCATTAAAACTATAGGTAGCGCTATCATTAATGCCATTGACCTTTTATCTCTAAAATCTTGCTTTATACCTTTTATAATAAGACTAACTATTCTCATAAACTCCTCCTAATTTCTTAGCTTTCTTCCAGTTAAAGCTAAAAAAACTACCTCTAGATCTGGTTCTTTTGTGAAAATATTTATTATTTCAACGCTATGCTCAGTAAAGAATAGAATTAACTTATCTAAATTATTTGATTTTTTATTACTATATATAGTTATCATATTGTCC
>DAOUPR010000142.1 GCA_030626065.1 Clostridium sp.
CTACCGGCCTTGGTATCGCTAATATATCATCCCTACTAATGGTAAAAGGTTTCCCATACGATTCAGAAGAGGCCCGTTCTTACACTTCTGCTTTAATAGGAATATTAACTGGATACTCATATTTTGTGTCTTCTTTAATAGCTAAAGAAATTGGACCCTTTAAATGCTATAACATCAATAATAAATCTATGTCTAAAGTAATCAGAAATCACTGTAGAGTAGCCGGCTTATCGGAAACACCTTATGAAGGTTTAAATTATGAACCCTTAAAAATAAATCATAAATTGCTACTAGCTAACGGTTTTGAAGAGTTAAGTTCAATTTCAAAAGATGTATGGTCAAACGCATTAGAAAATGGCACTAAATATGGTTTCAGAAATGCTCAAGTTTCTGTTATAGCTCCAACTGGAACTATTTCACTAGCAATGGATTGTGGCGCTACATCAATAGAACCATTTTTCAGCCATGTTGCATATAAAAAACTCTCCGGTGGCGGCTATATGACAATAGCTAATCCAGTACTTCATACCGCTTTAACTAATCTAGGTTATACTGAAAATGAAGTCATTGACATTATAGAATATATTATGAGAACTGAAGTTGTTCAAGAAGATGGCTTTGAATACCAAAAAATCGTTGACGGAAAAATAGAAGGGGCTCCTCATTTAAAAGAAGAACATCTAGCCATCTTTGATACAGCAAATGTTTGTGGATCTGGCCATAGATTCATATCACCTATGGGCCATGTTAAATTTGTAGCTGTAATTACACCTCTAATTTCAGGTGCAATTTCAAAAACAGTAAATCTTCCTAATTCAGCTACATTAGAAGATTTTGAAAATGTTGTCTTAAAATCTTGGAAATTAGGCATTAAAGGAATATCTTTATATAGGGATGGTTCAAAAGCAAGTCAACCACTAAACAATACTCTATCAAATAATGAAAAAGTTAACCTTGAAGATTTATCATATAATGACCTACTAGCTAAAGCTAAAAAATTAAATGACACACTTATCGAAGCAGAAAATAAAATTGCTATAGATTTAACTGAAGAGCAAATCAAGCAATTCCCTATACGCGAAAAACTTATTGGCATAAGAACTGGAACAACTCATCCTGCACAAATTGATGATGTGAAAATTTATACAACTGTAAACAGAAACCAACGTAACGAAATAAGTGAGATTTACATTACTACAGATAGAGAAGGAACAATTATCAGTGGACTACTGAATTCTCTTTCTAAATCTATATCTGTTATGCTTCAATATCATGTACCACCTTATGATATTGCTAATATGCTAAGGGGCCAAAAATACGAACCTTACGGCTTTGTATTAAGACACCCTAATATAAAATATGTTACATCTATCTCTGACTTAATAAGTAAAATTATTGATATAGAATTAGGAAATTACACACGCTGTCAAGTGAAACCTGAAGATAATAAAAACATTAAAGCAAATCAAACTTCAAATAGTCATAAAGTTGAAGGTCAAAGAGTATACGATAGTGTTTGCTCTGTATGCTCAAGTACTAGAATGGTGAGAAATGGTACTTGTAAAATATGCTTGGACTGTGGTTCAACTACAGGATGTAGCTAAAAAAAGTAGCCTTTAGGCTACTTTTTTAGTGTGAAATGTGAAGAGTGAAGTGTGCAATGATGTATGATTTCCTCATTCTTCAGAAATCTTTAAAAATAGTCGATTTTGCATAGCAAAATCCTCCTTCATTTCACACTTCACATTCCACACTTCACACTAATTTCAAAAAATCTTCTATCCTTTCATAAGTAAATTCATACAATAATTATATAAGCACTTAGATGGAGAATAGTATTGAAAGACCAGATAATAATAACACCTAGTAATAATGAAATCATTCATGAAAAAAAGCCTGAAATTACTATTGAATTTTTAGCAAGAGAATCTTTTTCTTTAGAAAAATATAAACTAAAAATAACTTTAGACAATAAAAAAATAAAGTTTGAGCAACAAAACAACAAAATCAAATGTAAACTAAAAAAGGACCTAAAACCAGGAAAACATAAACTAAAAATCAAAGTATCTTTTGGCGATAAACGTTCTTATGAATTTAATAGTGATTTTATTATAGAAAAGGAAGCTTTATACAATATATACTATGGCATACCTCATTGCCATACAAATTATTCAACCGGAAAAGGCTCCCCAGCAGAAGCTTGCAAAACTGCTTTGAAAAATAAATTGGATTTTATATTTATAACAGACCACATTGCATACCTTAACAAAAACATTACTTACAAATCTAAAACCAAAAGAAAATGGGATATACTAATCAAAACTTGTGAAAAATCTTCAATTAAAAACAAATTTTTAGCTCTACCAGGCTACGAAGTTAAAGTTAAAGGACAAGGTCATTTTAATGTTATCTTTATTGATACTTTAAAAAATAATCATTGTAAAAATCTCAAAGCACTAGCTAAGTACTTAGAAAATGAAAACTGCATTATTTCTATAAATCACCCTAGCAAAAATGTCGTTAAATTTAACAATTCTAAGGAACTAGAAAACACTGTAAACCTTATAGAAGTGGGAAATGGCTCCCCTCCTTTTAAATACAAAAGATACGATAAAACATATTTTAATCTTTTAGATAAAGGATGGCACCTAGCCGCTATTAATGGTCAAGATAACCATAATAAAAATTGGGGGAACACTGACAATTTAACTGCAGTTATAACCGATGATTTAAACAAAGCTTCACTATACACTGCTTTTAAAAAAAGACAAATATATTCAACTGAAAGCAGATCCTTAAAATTATTAGTAAAAGCAAATAATCACTTGATGGGCTCAAAAATAAGTTTAGGTAAATCTTCAACAATTAATTTTAAAATCAAAGGCGAAGATCCTTTAAATAAAATTTATAAAATTCAACTAATATCAAACCAAGGAGAAATAATAAAAGAAAAAATCTACAATAAAAACAATATAGATTGGAATTTCAAAGTAGAATCTTGTAAGAATTCTTGGTATGTTGTAAGAATTATATTAGATTCCGATAAGAGAGCTCTCTCATCAGCTATATTTGTGGAATAATATCAAAACCAATTCACAATGGTTTTAAACCAATGCACAATTTATAATAGTGTGAAATGTAAAGAGTGAAGTGTGAAATAATGGATAATTTCCTCATTCTTCGAAAATTTTTTAATTAAATAGTCGATTTTGCATAGCAAAATCATCCTTAACTTCACACTTCACATTTCACTCTTCAAACTATTACTTTATTTTATTATAAGTATTTAATTCTCCTATTAACAAAATAAACCGGTTTTAATCCACAGCTACGGGCTATTTCTTTCGCCTCATCAAAATTCATAGCTATATTCTCTTTTAAATGAGCATCAGAACCAATAGTAACATATTCTCCACCCAATTCACTATAACGTCTATATATCTGCTTAAGAGCATTATACGCTGTTTTGTTGCCCAATCTTCTAGTGTTTATTTCAAAACAAATTTTTCTTTCAATCAATGCTTTTATCACTTCATCAATATAATCACAATATTCATTGTAATATATTTCTGTATCTTTATAAGGTGCATATCTACAAATATAATCTATATGTGCAAAAGAATCTATATAAGGATTCCTTTTTATACATTCAAGCATATATTCAAAATATTTTTCATAGACTTCCCTCTTTTGCTTTGAATATAATTCTTTTGCATCATATAAATCTTGTCCTTCTAATTCATGTACTGCACCAAGCACAAAGTCTAAATCATTATTATCTATTATTTCCATATACTGTTTCTCAAAACCTACACTTAACCCAATTTCAACTCCAAGCAACAGTTTATCACTTCGATATTCATTATAACTTCTTATATACTCTTCTGTTTCTAATTTGAATAGTTCTTTATCAGGATAATTCAAATCAATATGCTCAGTTAAAATAATACCTAAATTATCATTATTACTCTTATTTACTACATCACATATCTTTAAAATAGAGTCAGAAGATTTTTCACTATGCACATGGCAATCAAACATCTTTTATCCTCCAATTGAAAAACAAATCACATAAGAATTTATCTTACTTTTTCTTAAACATATTTTTTTTACTCTTCTTCTCTTGAATCACTTCCATATTTGTTTTACTAACCCTTGATGGTTTTGCCTTAGGTTTGTTTTGTACGTACTTATTAGTAGTATTTTTAGTATTTTTTTTACTAGTAGTATTACCACCTCTGCTCTTACTTGTCCATCCAGCCAAATCCAAAAACCACATAAACAAAATCACAAAAATAACTGAAAATACATATTGAACCCAAGTACCCAGCACTTCATTATTGCTAACAAAGAAACCTGGTAGAATAAAAAATAAAACTGCTAAAGCAAAAACTACCCATTTATTAATTTTAATCTTGTCAAGCACATAAACCTTTAGAATATTGTACACCACAACTACAACAATAACTAAACCTAACATTTTCAAAATCAAACTTACCCAATCCATTTTACGTCCTCCTTTTATAATCCTTATGTAATAATATTATACATTTTTATTCTAAAATATTAAAGATATTAATAATATTATTATTATTCCTGTGTTAAAATACTATTTTGGGGACAATACTATAAAAACAAAGGTAAATTTATTCATTTATTTGTTTATTTTACATTTATAATACAAATATAATTCGCCACTCTTTTTCACATTAATAATTTATTCGTCAAATAATTACCATTGTATTAAAATATTAGTGTGTATATCGTTATTGTCATAATAATGATATACACAAGTAATATTTTTTTTGATAAATTATTAATAATTCTGTTATAATATTGTTACGTATCAAATTTATAGAGGTGATTTTTATGAATTTTCATATAAACGGGTTAGATGAACTCGACTTACAAATACTAGATATTCTAATTATAGACTCAAGAACACCATATCTTGAGATTGCAAGAAAGTGCCATGTAAGTGGTGGTACTATTCACGTACGAATGAAAAAAATGGAAGATCTAGGCATAATCAAAGGAACAAAACTGATATTAAATACTTCCAAACTAGGATACGACGTATGTTGTTTTGTAGGAATATTTTTAGATAAAGCTTCCTCATACGACGCCGTCCTTTCAGAATTAAAAAAGATTACTGAAATAGTTGAGTTGCATTATACAACAGGGGAATACTCTGTTTTTTCAAAAGTAATCTGCAAAAACATTTCTGATTTACAGGACCTATTAATGAATAAAATTCAAAGTATACAAGGTGTACAAAGAACAGATACATTTATTTCTTTATCTCAACCAATTGATAGGAATATAAAATTGTAATACATACTTTTGTAAACAACATTAAAACTATGCATAAAATATATATTTAAATCAGATTTGTAAATTTTTCTATTAGTAAGTAATATTTTTTGTATGAATGGTAATACTAACTTTGAAAGAATTATAAAAAGGAGATGTATTATTATGAAAGCATTAGATATTACAGCCCTTATCCTTGTAATCATCGGTGCAGTGAACTGGGGTTTAATTGGTTTTTTCAGATTTGATCTAGTTGCAGCTTTATTTGGTGAATTAACTACATTTAGCAGAATAGTTTATGCTTTAGTAGGTATTGCAGGGCTTTACTCAATATCTTTCCTAGGAAGAGATAGAGAACCTAGAGAAGATAGAGACTAAAAAACTAAAAATAATTTCATAAAAAAAGTTCTCAATAACTGTTGAGAACTCTTTTTGTGTTTTATTAAAATTTATTTTTTAAAAATTCTCTCTTGACAATAAAGAAGAATAAATATACAATAATTATAAATTAACTTTACCAAACTAAATTATGAAAGTCATTGATCAGGAAGAGTAATTTCAAATCTGAGTTACAGAGAGTCGGAGATGGTGGGATTCCGATACAACGTTTTGCTATGAATGGACCTGTTAGACGTAAACCGAAATCTTTTTGAAAGTAGTATTTACCGTGTTTCGCACGTTACAGCGATAGGATATGTTAGTATCTGAAAGAGATGTACTTTAATCTATCTGAATATATATGTTCGGATAAATTATTAGTATAATTTAGGTGGCACCGCGAATACACTTCGTCCTATTATTAGGACGGAGTTTTTTTATTGCAAAAAATTATTTTTAAAAAATTTATTAAGGGGCGATTCAAATGAAAAACGATTTAAAAAAATTAATTATTAACTCTTTATTACTTGCTATCGGATTAATACTCCACCAAATAACTCCACCAATTCTATTCGGAGTTAAACCAGATTTTGCACTCGTTATGCTATTCATAATCATTATTATAAACAACGATTATAAGCAAGCTTTGTTATCAGGAATTGTATGCGGTATATTAACAGCTCTAACAACAGGATTCCCTGGTGGTCAATTGCCTAATTTAATTGATAAAATCATTACTGCTAATGTTCTTTTTGCTCTATTGATTCCAATGAGAAAAACTCTTGCATCTGCAACTAGTAATTTAATTACCTCAGCTATTATAGGTGGTATAGGAACAATAATTAGTGGATCTATTTTCCTTTCTTCAGCTTTATTAATTGTAGGATTACCTGCTCCATTTAAAATGCTATTTATTGGAGTCGTTCTTCCAGCAGCTCTAATCAATGCTATTGCAACTCCATTTATTATGACTGTATTCAATATGGCAACATCAAGATCAAAAATAAATATTCTTAACAACTAACCTACTTAAAATTAGCAATTAGCAATGAAGGATGATTTTGCTAAGCAAAATCTACAATTCAAATAAAAAATTAAAAGTTTTAAAGATTCTCGACTAAAGGGAGAGAATCATCCTAAATTGCTAATTGCTAATTCCACATTATTAATAAGACAAAATTTATTTTTCAAACAAAAGTATATATAAAAACAATAATTTAGAATAAAAGAAAATAAAGGGGGCTTTTAAAATGTATGATAAAAAAACAGGTTTTTATGGGGAATTCGGTGGAAGGTTTGTTCCAGAAGAATTAGAAAAAGTATTAGATGAGGTTAAGGTAGCTTTTTATAAATATAAAGAAGATCCTGAATTCATTAAAGAATTAGAATACTACAATCAGTACTATATAGGAAGACCAAGTCCACTGTACTACGCTGAAAAATTAACTAATAAGCTAGGCGGCGCAAAAATTTATTTGAAAAGAGAAGATTTAAATCATACTGGAGCTCACAAAATAAATAACACCATCGGGCAGGCTTTACTTGCTAAGAAACTAGGTAAAAAAAGAATTATTGCTGAAACTGGCGCAGGCCAACATGGTGTTGCGACAGCCACAGTTTGTGCAATGTTTGGAATGGAATGTATAATTTATATGGGCGAAGAAGATACAAGAAGACAAGCTTTAAATGTGTTCAGAATGGAATTATTAGGAGCTAAAGTAATCCCTGTAACTCACGGTATGCGAACTCTAAAAGAAGCTGTAGATGCTGCCTTAGGTGATTTAATTAAAAATCATGCTGATACTTACTATATGCTTGGTTCTGCTGTTGGTCCTGATCCATATCCTGCAATGGTTCAGTTTTTCCAATCCGTAATAGGAAGAGAAGCAAAAGAACAAATTCTAGAATTCGAAAATTCTCTACCTGACTACCTAGTAGCTTGCGTAGGTGGTGGAAGTAATGCAATTGGATTATTCTCACCATTCTATGA
>DAOUPR010000050.1 GCA_030626065.1 Clostridium sp.
AGGATTCTTAATAATAATAAAAATCTTAAAGCTATAATTAATCTTAAACCTTATAATACTGAACTTGAATTAGAAGACAGACTGATAAATTTATTTAAAACAAATAAAAATAAAAGTATTAAAAATACTATTAAAGAAATTTTACCAAATAAATTAGTTAATCCAATATTATTTTTGTCTGGAATTAAAGAAGATAAAAAAAATAATGGAATAACAAGAGCTGAAAGAAAGCTGTTGGTTAAAACAATTCAAGGTATAGAGCTTTGTATAAAGGGAGCAAGACCTGTAGATGAAGCTATAATTACAGCCGGAGGTATATGTGTGGATGAAATTGATCCTTCAACAATGAAATCAAAATTAATTTCAAATTTATCATTTGCAGGTGAAATAATTGATGTGGATGCATATACGGGTGGTTATAATCTTCAAATTGCAATGTCAACTGGTTACTTGGCGGGCGATTCAATTTAAATTTTGTTAAAATAAAGGATATTGTATATTTATCTAGAATAATAGTATATTGAGTAAATAGAAAGGAAGAGAATATTGAAATATAATGTTGCTATTGATGGACCTGCTGGTGCAGGCAAAAGTACTATCGCGAAAATCATCGGAAATAAATTAGGATTAATGTATATTAATACTGGGTCTATGTATAGAGCTGTAACATATGAAGCTCTAAAAGAAAAAATTGAACCTAATGAGTTGGAAAAAATCATTAAATTAATTGATAATATGGATATATATTTTAACGGAGATGATATTTATGTTAATGATAAAGATATAAGTAATGAAATAAAAATGCCTTATATTAGTAATAATGTTTCTAATTTTGCTCAAATCAAAGAAGTTAGAGAAAAATTGGTGAATCTTCAGCAGAAAATTGCCAGCAAATATGATGTTATAATGGATGGGCGAGATATTGGAACAGTTGTATTAAAAAACGCGGAGTTTAAATTTTACATAAATGCTTCCGCTGAAGAAAGAGCTAATAGGAGATATAAGGAACTTTCAAATAAAGGTATTAGTGTTGATTATGATGATATACTAAATAAAATAATCAAAAGAGATTATTTAGATTCAAACAGAGAAATAAGTCCATTAAAAAAGGCTAAGGATGCAATTGAAATTGATACAACAAAATTATCAATTAACGATGTGGTAAATATGATTATTAATCGAATAAATAATAAGTAGAGGTTCTTTTACTATGAAAAATATTACTATTTCTAAAAATTCAGGTTTTTGTTTTGGAGTACAACGTGCTGTAAATATAGCGCTAGATACTGGAGAGTGTTCTAAAAACAAAATTTATACTCTTGGTCCTTTAATTCATAATAGTGATGTAGTTAACTATTTAAAAGAGAAACAAATTGAAGATATAGATTTAGAAGGTATAGAACAGTTAATTGATGATGATGTAGTTATTATTAGATCTCATGGGATTTCACCATTGATTAGAAAAAATTTAGAAAAAAGAAATTTAAAAATAGTTGACGCAACATGTCCTTATGTTTCAAAGATACATGATAAAGTAAAAAAACATTATGATTTGGGTTATACTATAATTATTATAGGGGATAAAAATCATCCTGAAGTTAAAGGAATTAATGGTTGCTCTAACAATACAGCATATGTAGTAAAAAATATAAATGATATTCCTATTAACTTGGACCATTTTTGTGTAGTAGCTCAAACTACTGAAAAAACTCATACATATGATACTATTATTAAAGAATTAGAACAAAATGATAAGGATTTTATAGCATTTAAAACTATTTGTAATGCAACTAAAGTTAGGCAAGAAGCTGCTGATCAAATTTCTAAATCAGCAGATTTAATGATAGTTTTAGGTGGATATAATAGTTCTAATACTAGAAAGCTTTATGAAATCTGCAAAAAAAACTGTGATAATACTATTCATATTGAAAATGCAGGTGAAATACCTGATGAAATAAAAAAATTAAAAAATATTTCCAATATTGGTATAACTGCAGGAGCTTCTACACCAGATTGGATAATAAGGGAGGCTGTTCAATTAATGAGTGAAAATGATACTATGGGAAATGATTTAATGAATGACTATTTAAACAACAATGAAAAAAAGATATCAGTAGGCGATAAAATCAAAGGTGAGGTAGTACATGTCAATAAAGATGAAGCTTATTTAAATGTAGGATACAAGAGTGAAGCTAGGTTACCTAAATCAGAGTTAACTAAAGAAGATAATAAAGATATGACTTCATTTGTAAATATAGGAGATATTATCGAAGTAAAGGTAATTAGTCTTGGTGGTATTGATAGTGAAATGATAGTTTCAGTTCTTGAAATAAAAAGAGAAAAAGCAGTTGAAGAATTAAAAGAAGCTTTTGAAAATAAGGAAGAAATAGAAATTAAACTAAAAGAAGCTGTTAAAGGAGGAATGCTTGCTGGTTATAAAGGGGTTAGAGTATTTATTCCTGCGTCACATATTGAATTATTTCATATTGAAAATTTAAATGATTATATTGGAAAAACAATAAATGCAAACATTATTGAATTCAAGAATGAGTATAGAGGCACAAAAGTTGTTGCATCTAGAAGAAAAATTTTATCAGAAGATAAAAAGAAAAAAGAATTAGCTGCCTGGAATTTATTTGAATCTGGTCAAATAGTTGAAGGAACAGTTAAGAGATTAGCTGATTTTGGAGCTTTTATAGATGTCAATGGAGTAGATGGACTATTACATGTATCTCAATTATCATGGGGAAGAGTAAATAAACCCGCTGATATACTTACTGTTAACCAAAAGGTTAATGTTTATATATTAGAGGCAAATAAAGATGAAAAGAGATTATCCTTAAGTATTAAAAAATTAAGCAAAGACCCATGGGAAACTGTTGAAGAAAAATACCCAGTTGGAAGCATTGTACTTGGTAAACTTGTTCGTTTCGCAGATTTCGGGGCTTTTGTTGAATTAGAACCTGGTATTGATGGGTTAGTTCATATTTCACAAATAAGTCACAAAAGAATAAATAAACCGTCTGATGTACTAGAAAAAGGAACTACTGTAAAAGCAAAAATACTAAATGTTAATTCAGAAAATAAAAAAATAGGTCTAAGTATTAAAGAAGCAGAAGAGATTTAATATAATTAATTTTTTTAGAGCAGACACTTCTGCTCTTTTTCTTTACAGTGCGATATTAACTTTCTTGTAATAATTTACCCTTTTTATTATATAATTTAGTAATGGATAATATGGAGGGGAAAAAATGACAAAACAGCAAAGACTAAATGAATCTTCGATTCCTATCAAAGAGGAAAATATAATAAGATATGTTATGAAAAGATACGATTATCAAATAATTGAAATATCAAAAATAAGAAGTGCTTATAAAATAAAGACAGATAAAGGTAATATATGTTTAAAAAAATATTGTCATGGGAAGAACAAAGCTAAAAATGGCTTTATTCTCGTGAATGAATTAAAAAAAAATGGATTTGATAATACCGCAGAATATATAAAAACTACCAATAATAAATATTACGTAAAATATAAGGATTATTTTTTTTATATAACTGAATGGATAAATGGTAATGAAGTAACTATAGAGGATTTTTCTGAAGTATTAAATTGTGTTGAACTACTAGCTAAATTTCATAATTCCTCTAGAAAAATAGAATTCAAAAGATTAAAATTAAAAAGTAATTTAAAAAATTGGTTTCGAATATATAATAATAAGCTATATGACTTTATTTTATACAAAAACTGTATTAAAAAAAAGAAAATAAAAAATTCTTTTGACACTGAATATTGTGATAATATTGATAAATTTTATGATAGAGGTATCCTAGCTCTAAGCTATCTTAAAAATTCAACCTATAGTGACCTAATATCCTCTAAAGAAACAGAAAGAAATAATTATATTTGTCATAATAGTTTTTATTATCAAAATATTATTAAAAAAGATGACAAATACTTTTTAATAGATTTAGATAGTGTTGTTATAGATCACCCAATAGTTGATTTAAGTAAATACATTATTAGAATTATGGATAAGACAGAATATAATTGGGATTTTGAAAAAGCAAAGTTATTAATTGAAAGATATAACGATACTAAGAATATTTCTGAAAATGAGTTAGATATATTATTAGCACTAATTATTTTTCCACATAAGTATTGGAAGTTGGGAAGAAAAAGATACATTAAACAGAAAAATTGGTCTGAAAAAAGTTATAAAAGGAAGCTAAAAAAAGAACTAGAAAAATATGATAAAGTTCAAATATTTATTGATGATTTCACAAAGTATCTAAATAAAAAAGGTGATTAATATGAATTGTTTTTATCTTAGTTATAAAAATTTAAAAGATTTTAAAGATTTGTATTATAAATTTGATAATCATGAAATTGATTTTTTCAAAACATATATATCTTCAAACCTATATAAAAAGATACTTTTAAAAAAAAGTATTTTATTATTAAAAGATAATAGGGAATATATAGGTTATATTTGGATTAATCAGTCTTCACATAGACAATGTAGTATAATTGAAAAAAACATATTAGAAAAACACAACAAAAAAATCGGTTATGAGGTACTATTAAGTAAATTACTTAATATGGATAATATCACATATAAAACACCAAAATATGATTACACAAATTTTTCTTTAATGACATTAGGTTATTGTAATTATAGTACTATTTATGAAATGGAATTTAATTTAGAAAATGAAATTATTTTTGAACAGCCAGAAACTTTGAGTGTAAGATTTTTTAAAAAGAGCTTTGATGAAAGAGTAAGATGTAAACTCCAGAATAGCATATTTCAAAAAAAAGATCGAAAAAGATTAAATATTAAAGATATCTATTATGATGAAATTCAAGACTATTACTATAAAGATGGGGTTATATTTTTGTTAAAGAATAATATAGAAATTGGTTTGGGTCAGATAATTAAAGAAAAAAACACTCTTACTTTAGTTAATTTTGGAATATTAAAAGAGCATAGAGGTAACGGATATAGTAAATACTTATTAAATTATTTGTTAAAATACTTAAAAGCAAAAGGAGAAAAAAAACTTATATTAAGAGTTGACTCAAAGAATAATAAAGCTAATAATTTATATACGTCCATGGGATTTATAACAAAATGGGAATATTATAATTATACAAAATTAAAAGAAAATGAGGCTGCTGATTAAATTCAACAGCCTTTTAATTTATTTAAATATATTTTCATTAGGTATATGAGTTGATTTTAAATCATTGAAACGCTCGTAAGTACTATTAAAATACTTTCTATCTAGCATATGCAAGGTATTACTGTTAGTGCTATTTTTTATAGTTTTCTTTCCTTTGATATCTTTCATTACTAAACCTCCTTACATATAATATTTACTTTAAAGCATAAATTATTTATAGTAAAACCGTTAATTGTGAAAATTTACTTTGAAAAAAAATAATTATCTTATATAATAATAAGAGTAAATATACGCAAAGGAGAAATACAATGGTTAATAAAAAATTAAAGTACTATATTGAAACTTGGGGTTGTCAGATGAATGAAGAGGATTCCGAGAAAATATCAGGAATTCTAAAAATAAATAATTATGAGAAAACAGAAGATAAAAAAGAAGCATCTATTATTTTGTTAAATACTTGTTGTGTTAGAGAAAATGCAGAGTTAAAAGTATTTGGTCATGTAGGTGCAATGAAATCTTTAAAGAAAAAGAATCCTGATTTAGTTATAGCAATTACAGGATGTATGACTCAACAAAAGGGGATGGCTGAAAAAATAGTTTCTAAATTTCCTTTTGTAGATATTATTACTGGAAGTTTTAATTCATATAAAATCCCTGAATATATAGAAAGAGTAAAACAATCAGGAAATAGGATAATTGAGGTATGGGATAAAGAAAAAAAAATAGTAGAAGGATTACCTATAGATAGAAGAAATAGCGTGAAAGCTTTTGTTACTATAATGTACGGATGTAATAATTTTTGTTCTTACTGTATAGTTCCATATGTAAGAGGAAGAGAAAGAAGCAGAGAACCTGAGGATATTATAAATGAAATTGAAGAACTTGTTTCAAGAGGATACAAAGAGATAACTTTATTAGGACAAAATGTAAATTCTTATGGTATTGGACTAGAAGAAAAAATGAATTTTGCACAACTTCTAAAGAAAGTTAATAAAATAGAGGGATTAGAAAGAGTTAGATTTATGACATCTCATCCTAAAGACATATCAGATGAATTGATAGAAACTATTGATGAATGTGATAAAGTTTGTGACCAAGTTCATATGGCACTTCAATCCGGATCAAATAACATATTAAAAAAAATGAACAGAAAATATACAAGAGAGCATTACATCAGTACCACTAAAAAATTGAGAGAGAAAAATCCCAATATTGCTATATCTACAGACATTATTGTTGGATTTCCTGGTGAAACTGAAGAAGATTTCCAACAGACACTTGATTTAGTAAAAGAAATTCAATTTGATTCTGCTTTTACTTTTTTATATTCTCCAAGATCTGGAACACCTGCTGCTGAATTAAAAGAGGAAATGATAAGTGAAGAAGTAAAACATGAACGGTTTAATAGATTAATTAAAGTAGTCAATGAATTTGTAGAAAAGAAAAATATGGCATATCAAGATAGTGTTGTAGAAATCTTAGTAGAAGGTCACAGTAAAACAAATAATTCAAGATTGATGGGTAGAACTAGTAACAGTAGGTTAGTTAATTTTGAAGGGCCAGAATCATTAATTGGGCAAATTATAAAAGTTAAAATTGTTAAAGCAAAACCTTATTCATTAGATGGAGAATTAATTAAAGAGGGCTTAGGAGAGTGATTTTGTGGCTTTAACACCAATGATGCGTCAATATATGCAAGTAAAAGAAAATTATAAAGATTGTATCCTTTTTTTTAGACTAGGTGATTTTTATGAGATGTTTTTTGATGATGCTGAAGTTGCAGCAAGAGAATTAGAGCTGGTTCTTACGGGTAGAGATTGTGGCCTTGATAAAAGGGCTCCTATGTGTGGGATACCCTATCATGCAGCTTCTTCTTATATAAGCAGATTGGTTAATCGGGGGTACAAAATTGCTATATGCGAGCAATTAGAAAATCCTTCTGATGCAAAGGGAATTGTAAAAAGAGATGTAGTAAAAATTGTAACACCAGGAACATTTACTGATTCTAATTTTCTAGAAGAGACGAAAAATAATTTTTTAATGTCCATTTTCCAAAATGAGGATTATTATGGGTTTTCATTTGTTGATATAAGTACAGGTGAGTTTTATGGAAGTGAATTTAGAGGTGATATTAATACTTTATTAAATGAAATATCAAAATTTACTCCTTCAGAGTTGGTAATTTTCGATTCTTTTGATAAAAACACTTTATTAGAAATTAGTAACCGCTTCAATTCAACTGTAACTACTATATCTTCTGATGAATTAGAGATAGAAAATGAGATCAAAAATATTAAAGAACAATTCAATGAAATTTCACTAGATAACTTTAATACTACTCTATTAAAAGCTATCGGTATTATGCTTTATTATATTAATAAAACTCAAAAACAAGGACTATCTAATATAACTACTTTCAATTATTACAATATAGTTGATTATTTGGGAATAGATATAAATTCCAGAAGGAATCTAGAACTTACTGAGTCACTTATTGAAAAACGGAAAAAAGGATCATTACTGTGGGTTCTAGATAAAACTAAAACTGCTATGGGTGGTAGAAAACTTCGAAAGTGGGTTGAACAACCGCTAATTGATAAAGAAAAAATCCAAGAAAGATTAGATTCTATTGATGAATTAATAAATAATTTACCTGTTCTAGATGAATTGAGAGATTATCTCCACGATATATATGATATCGAAAGAATGATTGGTAAAATTTCCAATGGTAGTATTAATGCGAAGGAATTAATTACATTAAGAAGTTCTTTGCAAAACATACCTAACATCAAGAATACTATGAAGAATTTAAACTCAAAAATGTTAGAAGAACTTCAAATCAATTTAGATACTCTAGATGATATTAAAGAGTTAATTACTGCTTCTATTTTACCTAACCCAGCTCTTTCAGTAAAAGAGGGTGGAGTAATTAATGATGGCTATGATATTCAGGTTGATGAGCATAGAAGTTCTAAATCAAACGGTAAAAAATGGTTAGCTACTATGGAAGTAAGAGAAAAAGAGGAAACAGGTATAAAATCTCTTAAAGTAAAGTATAATAGAGTTTTTGGATATTATATTGAAGTAACTAAAACAAATTTAGATTTAGTTCCTTTAGATAGATACGTAAGAAAACAAACTTTATCCAATGCTGAAAGATATGTTACTACAGAACTTAAAGAAATGGAAGAAAAAATTTTAGGAGCTGAAGAGAAACTTAATAATAGAGAATATGAAGTATTTATTTCTATAAGAGAAACTATAGAAAGAGAAATAAATAGATTAAAAAAAGCTGCTGATATTATTTCTACTGTTGATTGTCTTTCTTCCTTGGCTATAGTAGCTCTTCAAAATAATTATATAAAACCCAAGCTTAATACAAATGGTTTATTATATATCAAGAATGGGCGACATCCTGTTGTTGAAAAAGTTATTGAAAGAGATTCTTTCGTTTCAAATAATTCATTTATGGATGTTAATAACAATCATTTATTAGTTATAACTGGACCTAATATGGCTGGGAAATCTACATATATGAGACAAGTAGCTTTGATAACAATAATGGCACAAATCGGAAGCTTTGTTCCTGCAACAGAAGCAGATATTTCTATCTGTGATAAAATATTTACCAGAATAGGTGCCTCGGATGATTTAGCTGGTGGCAAAAGTACTTTTATGGTTGAGATGTGGGAAGTATCAAATATTCTAAAAAATGCAACTAAGAATAGTTTAGTTATTCTTGATGAAGTAGGTAGAGGAACGAGTACTTATGATGGTATGAGTATTGCATGGGCTGTTATAGAATATATATGTCAAGATGAAAATTTGAAATGTAAAACACTATTTGCAACACATTATCATGAATTGACTTCACTTGAAGGAAAAATTGAAGGTGTTAAAAATTACTCTATTGCTGTAAAGAAAATTGATGATCAAATTGTTTTTTTAAGAACAATAGTAAGTGGAAGTGCAGATGATTCTTATGGAATAGAAGTAGCTAAATTAGCAGGAATCCCAGATAAAGTTATAAATAGAGCGAGAGAAATTTTAACTAGTTTAGAGAAAGAAAAATCAATTGATACGGATGAAAAGAAACCTATAATAAAAGAAAATAAAATTCCTCAAAAAGAAAACAACACTATAAAACAATTAGATTTTTCTGATATGGGTAAAAAAAATCTTATAGAAGAAATTTCAGACATTGACATTTTTAATTTAACTCCTATGGATGGATTTAATAAACTTTATGAAATTATAAAAAAAGCTAAAGAACTTAAATAATAAATTAAGGTGATAAGATGGTAAAACGAATTAATTTATTAAACAATGAAACTACTAATAAAATTGCAGCAGGAGAAGTTGTTGAAAGACCTTCTTCTGTTGTTAAAGAATTAATTGAAAATAGCATAGATTCAGGAGCAGAAAATTTAACTATTGAAATATTAAATGGTGGTATTGACTTAATAAGAATAGTAGATGATGGAAGTGGTATTCATCCTGATGATGTAAAAAAAGCCTTTTTACCTCATGCTACATCAAAAATCAAGAAGATAGAGGATTTATATTCTATTGATACATTTGGTTTTAGAGGTGAGGCTTTAGCTAGCATTGCTTCTGTTTCTAATATCTCATTAAAGACCAAGGTTAAAGGTGAACAATTTGGTAGAGAAATTAATATTTCAGGTGGAAATATTAATTATATAGAAGAAGTCGGCTGTAATGATGGTACTGTAATTGAGGTTAAAAATCTCTTTTACAATGTTCCGGCAAGACGTAAATTTTTAAAATCAACTGCAAGAGAAACTGCTTTGATTACAGATATTATTAATAGACTTGCATTAACCAATCATAATGTTTCATTTAAATACTACCAAAATAATAAAAAGTCTATTATTACTTTTGCTTCAGAAGAAGTGAAAGAAACAATAAAGTACATTTATGGCAAGAATATTTATCAAAATCTTATAAAATTCGAAAACACTTCAGATATTATTACCGTCTATGGATATATTGGAAATGTTGATATATGCAAAGGAAGCAGGAATTATCAAAGTATATTTGTTAATAATAGATATGTTAAAAACATTATGATAAATAAGGCTGTAGAAAATGCTTTTAAGTCTTTCTCTATGGTTAATAAATTTCCTTTTTATGTATTATTCATAGAAATATTTCCTGAATACTTAGATGTTAATGTTCATCCTACTAAAGCAGAAATTAAATTCAGAGAAGATAAATTTATTTTCTCATTTGTTTTTAATACTGTACATGAAACTTTGAAAAAATATATAGAAGAAAAATTCACTGGGCAGGAAACTAGTTTTTCTATGGATTCAACTGAAAATTTTACTGAAACACAAAAACAATCTCAGGTTCCTTTTGACTTTAAAAATGGAACTGCTTTTAATATAAAAAGAGAGATACCTTTAGCTAATTATAATATTCCAGCAAACATTGAAGATATTAATAATACTAATGAAGAAACAACAAAACAACCAAATAACTATCTAGTTAATAAGGGAGAAAGTACTTTAAAAATTGACAATCCCTCTAATATCAATGATGATGTAAAGGTTAAAAAATCTCCTAATGTTTATGATCCTACATATGTAAAAGAAACAAATGTATTAAAAACACAAAACGAAAAAACAGCAAAATTCCCTAATCTGAATGTTATTGGACAATTTAACAATACATATATTATCTGTGAAGCAGAAAATGAGCTGTATTTAATAGATCAACATGCTGCTCATGAAAAGATACTATTTGAAAAATTCTCAAAAGAAATCAATGAAAGAACAATTGTAGCTCAAATGTTAATGATTCCTATTGTAATTGAATTAAATGAGGAAGAATATTCAATTTATAATGAAAACAAAGAAATATTTGCAGAGGCGGGTTTTCAAATAGAGGGCTTTGGAGATAATACCATAAATATAAGAGAAGCTCCTATTATTCTTGGCCAAACAGAAGTAGAAGAGTTATTTTATGGTATTTTAGAAAATTTGAAAAAGCTGGGGAATGGTGATATACTAGAAACTAAGTTCTACGTAGTAAGTCAACTTTCTTGTAAAGCTGCTATAAAAGCACACTATGATATGAACATCATGGAGATGAATGATTTAATTCAAAAGCTAAGATTTTTAGATTCACCATATAATTGTCCTCATGGAAGACCTACAATCATAAAATATTCTTTAAAAGATATTGAAAAAATATTTAAAAGAATTCAATAAAGGAAGATAATAATGAAGAAAGATTTAATTATTCTTACTGGACCCACAGCTGTTGGTAAAACAGAAATATCTATTAATCTAGCTAAGGAATTAAACGGTGAAATTATTTCTGCTGATTCTATGCAAATATACAAATCTATGGATATTGGCTCAGCTAAAGTAATGGAAGAAGAGATGGATGGAGTTACGCATCATTTGATTAATGTAATAAATCCACTTGAAGAATTTAGTGTAGCACAATTTAAAAAAAGAGCGACTGCTGCTATAGAAAAAATATATGCCAAGGGTAAAATTCCTATTATTGCGGGAGGTACAGGATTTTATATAGACTCTCTTGTACTAAACTTAGAATTTGCTAATACCTATAAAGATGAGCAATATAGAAAAGAATTAAACCAGAAGGCAGAAGAATTTGGGAATGACTATGTACATAATTTGTTAAAAGTAGTGGATGAAGAATCTTTCAATAAATTAAATGCTAATGATCTAAAAAGAGTTATTAGAGCTTTAGAAGTTTATAAATTGTCTAATAAACCAATATCACAATTTTATAAAGAGCAAGATATTTATGATATTCCATATAATGTTTATTATTTTGTTCTAAATATGAACCGTGAAACTTTGTATAATAGAATAAATAGTAGAGTAGATATTATGATAAATAATGGATTACTCGACGAAATTAATGAACTTAAGAAGATGGGATGCACCCCAGATATGCAATCAATGCAAGGTATTGGATATAAAGAAATGCTACATTATATAAATGGTCAATTAAGTTTTGAAGAAGCAATTGATCTAATAAAAAAAAGAAGTAGAAATTATGCAAAACGACAATTGACTTGGTTTAGAAAAGAAAAGAGAGCTATGTGGGTAGATAAAGATATTTTTGATAATAACAATGATATTGTTGAAGTTATAAAAAGTAAATATTATGAACTAAAAAACACATTATAAATAAAAGAGTATTAAAAAAGTAAGCTACTTATGAAAGGGAGTGAATATATGAACAAATTAGCTACAAATCTTCAAGATGTTTTCTTAAATAATGCAAGAAAAAACCTTATTTCTGTTACCGTGTATTTAACTAATGGGTTCCAATTAAAAGGTGTTGTAAAAGGCTTTGACAACTTTATTATTATGCTACAAGTAGACGATAAGCAAATGATGATATACAAGAGTGCTATTTCAACTATTACGCCAAGTAAACCTATTCTTTATCAAGCTACTAGTAGAAATGAAAATAATTCAAGATAAAAAAATAGGCTGTGAGCCTATTTTTTTATTGTCGTTATATATTACAAAATCTGGAACAGATTTTAAGGTGGAGGAATAACATGAATAAACTAACTGAACTTTATATAAAAGAATCTTATGGTATACAAGATGAAGTATTTGAATTACATAAAGCCACTATGAGAGATATATCTGATAAATTTCAATATATTAATGATATTAGAGAATTCAATCAATACAAAGTGTTAAAAGCTTTTCAAGAAGAAAGATTGAGTGATGCTCATTTTACTAATTCAACAGGTTATGGATACGATGACATCGGAAGAGATACCCTTGATAGAGTGTATGCACGTATATTTCGTGCAGAAAGTGCAATAGTAAGACCTCACTTTGTTAATGGTACACACGCTATAGGTGCTGCTTTATTCGGAAATCTAAGACCTGGAGATACTATGTTATCTATATGTGGAACTCCTTATGATACATTACATAAAGTGATTGGATTAAATGATTCTAATGAAGATATGGGTTCTTTAAAAGATTACGGAATTAATTATAAAAAAATAGATTTACTTGAAGATTCTAGTTTTGATGAGGCTTCTATTCTAGAAGAAATCAGTAAAGATAAATCAATAAAAATAGTTCATATACAAAGGTCAGCAGGATATGCATGGAGAAAATGTATTTTGATAGAGTCTATGGAAGAACTTATTCCTAAAATAAAAAAAATAAATAATAACGTTATTATTTTTATTGATAATTGTTATGGCGAATTTATAGATTATAAAGAACCAACTGAAGTTGGAGCAGATTTGATGGCTGGATCTTTAATTAAAAATATAGGAGGTGGCATTTCTCCTTCTGGTGGATATATCGTAGGTAAAAAAAAATTAGTTGATAAAGCTTCTTTTAGAATGTCTATTCCTGGGATAGGAGGGGAGTGTGGTGCTACATTTGGTTTAATGAGAACTATGTTCCAAGG
>DAOUPR010000270.1 GCA_030626065.1 Clostridium sp.
ATGCCATTTGTAACGTCACCAGAAAAAATCAAATTTCCCAATCTACTAATTTTTTTAATAAAATACTAAATGAATCAAAGTTTTTATTAACTATATTCTTATTTATACTAATATTTATGATTAGACTCTATTTTAGAGAGTTGTTAATATGAATCTATCAAAAGTTCATAGGTCACAGTTATTGTTTTTTATATCCAAGTAAAAGATCTACCATTTGGCCATAACTTTTCACTCCATCCTTTTGTCCGTTTGACTTCAAATAAGTATCATTTACCTTATCCGAAATTTCTTCTACTTTCCCTTCATAATTATCCCAAAATTCGTTCAAATATTTAAGATCACCCTTAACTCCATCACTTAATTGCAGTATCACCTTACTATATGCTTCAGTATCATATCTCTTCAATGAATTTAATGAGTAAATCAGCGCAAGGATAGTCCCTGAATATTGAAAATCTTCATCCGGATGATTAACACATGCTAAATACGCACAAAAATTTGCTTCATCTTCTCTTGCAATTCCCCTCTGATGTGCCATTTCATGTACTGTTGTTGCTGGTATCATAAAATCAGGAATAAACGTATTCACATTTGCTTCTCCCGTAAAAGGTATATAAATTCCCGTTATTCCTGTATAACACATTTTTTCTGATAAAATTATCCCTTTCGGCACTCCATACTTTCCAGATAAAAAAGAATTCTCTTCACTGATTACTTCATATCCCAAGTGCGCTCTATTTGCAATATCCTTAAAATCTCCCTTTATCAATGTTACACCAGTAGAATTTTTATTTTGTTTTTTTTCTAATCTATTTACATCCACAATTAAATTAGTGCAAAGATTTACTAAGTCCTCAGTTGAATAGTCCTTTTTATTAATTTCTAATAAACTTGTTAATGAAGGTCTATTATAATTAAATCCCCATAGAAACATAAATAGAGAAATCAAAACTGAAATAATAACTAGAATATTAACTATAAAACTAATAAAAACATTTTTTCTATTATCCAACTTATTTTTCATCAACCTACAAACTAATATAATTATATTAATTACAATAAAAACCACTAATAAATACAAAATAATCTCTGCAACTGAAAATGGTACAATTCCAGTTATACTACTTAAAATTTGTCTAGTTAATTTATTTATTCCATTTGAATACGCTCTCTCAACTATATATGGATTCATTTTTGAAATATAACTTATCAATATAGTTATTGGTAATAAAAGTATCAATACCAATTTTATTTTAAAAGACTTACTCATAAATTTTCTCCTTATAAAAATCTGACTTTTCACTTATTATACTCTAAAAATAAAAGAGCACAAAAATGTGCTCTCTGTCTTAGTTCTTTAGTAAAATAGTATTTAATTATTTTTCAATTCCAACTCTAGCTTCTACTCCTTCTGAATAGTAGTGCTTAATCTCCTTCATTTCAGTAACAAGGTCAGCATAATCAATTAGTTTTTGCTCGGCATATCTTCCCGTAAGAATAACTTCAACTTTTTCATTTCTATTTTCTAATGCATCAATCACATCTTGAGCAGAAAAAAGTTTGTAATAAATAGCTATATTTACTTCATCTAATACCACAATATCATATGCATCTGATTTTAGAATTTCTGTCAATTCTTCTAGTCCCTCTTTAGCTACTATATAATCTTCTTCTTCTGGATCATTAAATATAAAACAACCTCTTCCGTATTGTTTTATTTCAAAATTAGGCAAAAATTTTGTAGCTTTTAATTCGCTATAATCCATTCCCTTTAGAAATTGACCAAAGAAAACTTTTTTTCCTGAACATACAGCTCTTAATGATAATCCTAAAGCTGATGTAGTCTTCCCCTTACCATTACCTGTATAAATATGTACATAACCTCTATTTTCCATTTAAATTCCTCCATCATTTATAAATATGTCCTAGTTTCACATATTTATATTTTAATCTTTCCTCATAAAATATTTCATCCACTGCAAAAATCAAGCAACATGCTGGCCCCGCTGACTTATTTAAATCAATTTCAATATTATCTTCTATACTAAATTTCATATTATTATTTTGTGAAAGTTCTTTAATTTCATGCAATATTCCTTTAGATCCTACAGGAACTATTTCATAAACTAAATCCATAGCTAAAAGTTCTTTTATTTGAGAATAACTAGCTATTTCATCATCTCTATTAAAATCAATTTCTTCTCCCACTTTAGGAATTCCCTCTAAAGCGATTACACAATTTGATTTTACATTATTTATCTTAATATCTTTATTCTTTGCTATCCCAATAACAGTAATACCTACAGCTGTCATGGATGTTGCGAAATTTTCTTCAGTACTTCCTGTAAGCAAATTCTCTTCTATATCTAATTCTTTCATTTCTGATAGAATACCTTTAATAATTTCTCGCCCAGTAGGCTCCATCTCACAGCAAACATTATTAGTAATCGTTACTGTAGTAGCTCCTGTACATAACATTTCAATAAAAGGAACTCTAGCAGTAAATTTACCTGTATAAAAAGGTGGTACCTTTAACATATCATTTTCTTTTTCACCAATAGCACCACAACTATCGCAAACCATTACTAAAATCTGTTCACTATTTAATCTATGTAAAGATATATCTCGAACTTTTTTCATCTCTAAATCACCACTTCTTCTCATCAGGCTATATTTTAAGGAACTGCTGATATATATACTATTCTTATTTTTAATCATAATGTGCAATTTTCAATTAGCAATTAGCAATTACTGATAATTCTCCACGTACCTCTGAGAATCTTTAATTAATTTAAAGACTTCCGAAGAATGAGGAAGTCATCCTTAATTGTGCATTGTGCATTGTGCATTAGAATTAAATGCTCTCTTTAGGCATATATCTCAAGACAATTAAAGCCAAAAATATATTTATAAATGATACCAATGATAATATAGGAACCATCATAACAAGACCTTCTACTTTCAACATTGGAATCAATAACGGTGCAGATAGAAGAAGCGCTACAGGACCATTAAATAAGACTCCAAATATACAAGCAACAATAGTTCCAAATTTCTTATGAGCAAAATAAAATACCACCATAGTCAAAGCCATACTAAAGGCGGTAATAATATGTACTGGTAACGTAAAAGGAAATCCACTTGTCCATGCCGTAAACATATGTCCTAAAAATCCAATTAAAGCTCCATAATAAGGTCCTAATATTAAAGTTCCAAGAAAAGCTGGCAAAGAATCAAATGCAATAGAATTAAATATTTTAATTTGAGCACCAATAAAACTAAGTGCAATAAAAAGTGCTGATAAAATAAATTTTCTTAAATTGTAATTTTTCATCAAAACCCCCCTTTTTTCTAAAGCAATGTGAAGTGTGTAGTGTGTAGTGTGAAACGTTGGATGATTTCCTTATTCTTCGGAAATCTTTTAATTGAATAGTAGCTTTTGCGTCAGCAAAATCCTCCTAAATTGTGCATTGTGCATTTTGTATTGTGCATTTTAAATTAAAAGTATATATACTATTCCAATAAGTATTTCAACAATCTCAATATTAGCACCTAAAGTATCACCAGTAAGTCCTTCTATTTTTTTATTACAATATAGATTAAAGCAAATTGTAATAACTATTGCTGCAATAATAAGAATAGCAGCTTGAAGATATCCTATCAACAGTATACCAATTATTGCTGTTAGTAATAATGCTGATAAAAGTTCACGTTTACCTATGTTGCCGATAAAAATATTACCTGTTCCATTTTTTTTTGCATTTTTTCCTATGCATCCCAGCAATATCACTGTGAATCTACTGATTACTGGTATTATTATAATAATTATTGATATGTTAGTATTTTCAATAAAATACTCCATCAATGAAATCTTTAACAATATATCAATTACAATTGCTGCACACGCAAAGGTTCCTATCCTGCTATCTTTCATAATTTCTATAATTTTATCCTTGC
>DAOUPR010000241.1 GCA_030626065.1 Clostridium sp.
AGGAGAGAATCATCCACAATTGCACATTGCACATTGCAAATTGCAAATTATCTTTTAAAAAGCATTGCACATTGCAAATTATCTTTTTAAAAGCATGGCACATTAAGATATTAAGCATTGCAAGTTTTTTGTGGAACCCCAAAAAAAGTAGCCGTAGCTACTTTTGAGGTTAATTTTCTACAATGGATGCTAGTTCTTCATAATGAAGGGTTTCAGTTTCTAATAATTGTTCACTTATAGTTATCAGCTTGTCTTTATTTTCGATAAGCATTTTTTTTGTTTCATTGTATAGCGAATTAGTTATTTCTTTACATTCATCAAGAATATCCTGTTTGTGTTTAGGAGAAAGAGTTTCAAGTACATCGTCAGTAAGAAGACCTAAAGATTTTCCCATTCCGTATTTTGTTACCATATTTGTAATGGTGCTAGTTGTTCGACTTAAATCATTTGAAGCACCTGTAGTGATTTTGTTTTCTCCAAAAATAATTTCTTCTGCAGCTCGTCCGCCCAGTAGAACCATAATTCTATTTAGCATATATTCTTTATTATGATAAAGTTTATCTTCAGGAATACTCATTGTATAACCTCCAGCACCTTTTGTACTAGGAATTATAGTTACTTTTGAAACTTTATCTTCAGGAAGTTTTAGTAAACTTATAAGAGCATGACCTGCTTCGTGGTATGCTGTTATTTTTCTATCTATATCTTTAATAAAAGACCTATCCTTTTTTTCATATCCAGCAACGACAATAGAAAAGGCTTTGTCTAAGTGAGTATCTAAGATATTTTCACTATTTTCTTTACAGGCTAAAATAGCTGCTTCATTTACTAAATGTTCAATTTTTGCACCTGAAAAATAAGATGTTTTTAGTGCCCATTCATGAAGATCTTTAATTTTAAAAGGTTTATTTTTTATATGAAGATCAAGTATTTTTTCTCGTGCATTCACATCAGGTAAAGCTACTTCTATATGTCTATCAAATCTACCGGGTCTTAGTAATGCAGAGTCTAGCATATCTAATCTATTAGTAGCAGCGATTACTACAATGCCTTCTTTTTCGCCGAAACCAGACATTTCAGTTAATAATGCATTTAAAGTTTGGTCTCTTTCATCAGAACCGCCAGTTTTTCCACCAGATCTTTTTTTACCAATAGCATCTATTTCATCGATAAATATTACTGCTTTTCCATGAGCTTTTGCTTTTTTAAATAATTGTCTGATTCTACTAGCACCAATGCCCACATAAACTTGTACGAAATCTGAACCTGAAACTGCATAAAAAGGAACTCCAGCCTCTCCGGCTACTGCTTTTGCAAGTAAGGTTTTACCTGTTCCCGGTTCCCCATATAGAATAATTCCTTTTGGCATTCTTGCTCCGTAGCTTGAATATTTCTCAGGAAATTTTAAGAAGTCAACAATATCTTTTACACTTTCCTTTGCTTCTTCATTTCCAGCAACAGATTTAAAATCAAATGGAAGATCTTGTACAGCATCAGCTTCAAGTGCCTCAAAGGATTTTACTCTTTTTGTACCAAAATTAACATTTTTAACTGACATAATTATGATAAAAGCTATGGAACCACCTAATAAAATGATTGGTATTATTTGATATGGAGAGACATAGCCTTGTTCAAGAACGTTAACTCCCTGAAGAAGAACTGTCTCTTTGAAATTATCAACTCGTGGGTTATCTGTTTCGTAAATTTCTCCAGAAAGTGTTTTTACATTTATTTTAGGTGCACTTGTATAATAAACAGAATCAATTTGATTATTTTCAAGTTGAAGTAAGAATTCGTTGTAAGGTTTGTATGTGACAGGTTTATTGAAAAAGGAAAAAGATACTAAAGACAATATGGCTATGGTTGCAATAATAGCAGGTATCAATATTTTTTTATCTTTTAATTTGTTTTTCATAAAATCCCCCTTAAATGCATTATATTTTGATTGTGAAATGAATAATATATTCAAAGTTGTAAATAATTTGAAATAGAACACATAAAAATAATATGCTCCATCAGTTTTTTTCTAACGCGACCACGGATATAATATATAATATTTAAAATGACTTGTCCAACGATTTACATAAACATTACCAAAGTAATTATTGGAAATTTTTATTTATAGAAAAAATATTAGGATTTATGGAAGATTTATTGTAAAATAATAGTACAAGTTATATAAGAATGAAAATATTGTTTAAAGTACTCGTCTTAAAATAGAGAGTGGAATTTGTAGAGTGGTTCTTTTAAAACATAGAGTGCAATTTGCAGAGTGCAGAGTGCAGTTAAAAGATTAAAAGCAACCATAAACTGTGAGATATGTGTGCACTGACGTAGTATTTTTTCATTCTTGGGAAGTCTTTAAATTTATTAAAGATTCTTTGAGGCACGAGGAGAATCAACCTTAACTGTACATTGCACTCTGCATACTAATTAAGAATAAATATCTTAATATAAAAAACAAGACTTATTCATATTAGCAACTGCTGTAAATATAATCAAAATATAAAGGAAACAGGGGGAATACTAATGAGGGTATCTAATGTTATAGTAAAATTATCAGAAAGTGATTTATTGGGAATGATTGAGGAAGGGGCTAAACAAGACGATTTTAAAATAGAATCTATAAAAATAGATAATTTTTTAAATGTGAAAGGTTTTATCAAGAAAAAAATAAAGATTGGATTTAAAGCTTCAGTTGCTTTTATTGGGGCAAAGGATAATGTTCTTAGTTTGAAAGTTCAAAAAATCAAAGTAGGATTTTTACCGATACCTAATGCTTTGATTTCAGGTGTGTTATCAAAGGCTATTTCAAAAATGGGTAATATAGGACTAGCATATACGGAAGGAAATTTACAACTTGATTTTAATAAATTATCTAGACTAATACCACAAATTGATTTTAAAATAAATGGTATATATTTATTTAATAACAATATGGAAGTTGAAATTTCAAAAATTATAATGGATCAAAATAAAGAAGTATTGACTATGGACGAACTTAAAGAAAGAATTATTTCCGGAGAAGATATTACAAAACCGAAAAAAGAAGTTGATTTACTTTCTTCCGATAATAGCGAAAATAATATAGATAATAGAATTAATAATAATGAAAATAGTCAATACTATAAAATAAAAGAAAATATCAAAAATAAAACACCGAAAAAATTAGAAAAGGTTTTAAAATATGCTTTTATTATACCGGATTTAATAGTATTACTGTATAGATTGTTGAAAGATGAAAGAGTTAGTACTAAGACAAAAGCAAGTATAGTAGGTGTGATAGGCTATTTGGCTTTACCTTTTGATATTATACCAGATTCGATTCCTATAATTGGACAAATCGATGATATAGTAATAATTTTACCAGTAATTAAAAAGATATTTGAGGAGCTAGATAAAGAAATAATAGAGGATAATTGGCAAGGTGACTATGATATTATTCAAAAGGTTGGAGAAGCAAGTGCAATAATTACTAGATTTATTGGAGAAAAGAAGGCATTTCAAATTGTAGCTACTATTATTTTATCAGGAAAAAAATTTAGGAAGAAGAAAAGGAATAAAAGGAAAAACATTTAAATGAAAGGCTATATTTTAGAATATTGTTGATATTTATAAAGCTGCACCTACAATATAAATTTGCAATTTGCAATTAACAATTAATAATTAACAATTAAGGATGATTTTGCTACGCAAAATCTTTTGATAAATTAAATAATTAAAGATTCTCGACGGCAGGAGAGAATCATCCACAATTGCAAATTGCACATTGAAAATTGCAAATTATGTTTTAAAAAGCATTGCAAATTAAGAAAGAATAAATATATTTTATAAAAGCAAAGCTTATTTATTACAACAATTTAAAAAAACAGCAAAAAAGAAGAGGGAGAAATTATGGCAAAGAAATATTATGCTGTAAAGTATGGAGAGCATCCATCGACAGGAAAAGTAATAAAAGATAAAATTTTAAGTACTTGGCCGGAATGTCAAAAGGTTGTTAAGGGAGTTAAGGGAGCAAAGTATAAAAGCTTTCCTACTTTAAAAGAAGCAGAAGCATTTTTAGAATTAGGTAATATGGTTTTTGAAAAAGGAAAAGAAGAGTATGATAAAGATGCAGTGCATGCTTATGTAGATGGAAGTTATATACATTCGGATTTGAAATATTCCTATGGTTTAGTTATAACTTTAAATGAAGTTGTCAAATATGTAGAAAAAGATGCTTTTATAGCAAATAAACAGTCAAATGTAAGGCAAGTTGCAGGTGAATTAAAAGGAGCTGTTAGAGCTTTAGAATATGCAAGAGATAATAATATAAGTAAGATTATTATTTTTCATGATTATGTAGGTGTAGCAAATCACGTATTAGGAATTTGGCAAGCAAAAGAACAATCATCAATAGAATATAAACAAATAATGCAAAAATTAATGAAGGAAAGTGGTGTAGAAGTACAATTTGTAAAAGTTGATGCTCATACAGGAGATCTTTTTAATGAAATGGCTGATGAACTTGCAAAGGTTGCTGTAGGGAATAAACTATCCGGACAAGTAGCTAAAATAATTTCATCTACAAAAATAAAAGTACAAGATGAAGAAGTACTTATGGGATTAGATGATATTATTAATAGTAAAGCCTTAGAAAATATTGAAATAGTAAATAGTTCACAGTGCACAGGTCACAGTTCACAGTCTACAATTCAAAGTGCAGAAAGCACAGTTCATAGTGCACAGTTGAATATAGAAAAGAATGATGACAATGATCAAATAGATGAAATTGATTTGATTATAAAAAAGATAGATTCATTGAATAATGATAGGAAAAAATTAGAGAAATACTTAAAATCACTATTAAAAAAAGAACTTATTGAAGTAATACTTAGAAAACATTAAGGCACAATGAACAATGCACAATGCACAATGCACAATGCACAATGCACAATGCACAATGCACAATGCACAATGCACAATGC
>DAOUPR010000216.1 GCA_030626065.1 Clostridium sp.
ATGACTCCTGTTCAATACAGAAATCATCTTCTTAATACTGCATAGTCTTTTTTAAAATTGTACTTGACATAGGGTACAGTTTAAAACTCATTACCCATTTCATTTCCCTTTTTTCCTCATTGATTTCACCAGTACCACTTTGTACCTGTAGTTCTTTAAACAACCCTTTTAAGGATGTCGATGACAAATCAAATCCGTTAGATATCCGTGATTTCACAGTGCCAACTGGTACTTTTAAAACCTCAGATATAGTTTGGTAATCCATATCCAAATAATATCGCAGTTTAATTACTTCTCTATGTTTTTCTGGAAGTTTTGATAAATGCTCTTCCAATATAATTCCGTCTTCTTTATTAGCATAGCCTTCTTCATAAGCTTCTTCTTTTAAATTCTCCACTATAATTATTTTGTTTTTCTTTCTTAATGAATTCCTGCAACAATTAACTAAAATAGTTTTGCTCCAACTGTCAAATGAACTATCCTTTCTAAGCTTATGAATGTTTTTATACAACACCACAATCATATCTTCCATTGCATCTTCACTATTTTTCATATATACATAGGCTATTTTATAGTAATCTTGCTTTTTTGCCAAAATAAGTTGAACTAATGAATTTTTATCCCCTGATTTTGTTTTTTTCACGAGCGATTCCGTATCCAATTAAACGCCCTCTTTTTTTGTGTGTACTTTCTTTATATAAGAGTATTATAAATGGTAAAAGGTTCATTTGGGTAAGATTTTTTAACAAAAAAAACAACCCCAAAAGTATGTGGTTGGATTTTTAAATATTTCTACTTAGTTTAAAAGTTTTTGTGTGTTCGGTGCCAGGAACCTTATAACGTATTTATTTTCTTGATGCTAATACCCACTTGCCTCCATATATATTCCGTATCCTATCTCAAACTCATCCTCATCAGTTTTAAAGAGTTTTTGAAAACTTATAGTACCTATTCCTTCTTCTATTTTTCTCTCTTCATAATAGTTACTATCTATATCCTCATATCTTATAGTATAGATTTTTTTACCTTCCTCTTCTTCAATATCTTTTATAAAACAATTTAAGTTAACTTCATCACCATTTTTATTATCCACTTTCTGATTCCAAGTATTACCCACTTCTAAAGGTAGCTGAATTAACACAATTGAATCAAAATTTGAATCCATCATCATAGTTTCTTCTTTTTCTTGAATTAACTTTCCATTTTCAATAATATATTTTTGACTTATAGTATAATCATTTTTTGATTCACCATCGGATACATCGTCAACTTCTCCTTCTATACTATAAATTATCTTGTTGTCTTTTTCTTCAATGCTATTTAATATACCCCTATGTGCATATTCTACAAAGCCGTTATAAACCCATTTATATCCTTCTTTTTCAGGAAGTAACTTGATAAGAGCTTCTTGATTTTTTATATTATCACCATTTAAAGTTTCTTCTTCATTGACATTATTGTTTGAATTATTATCAACTTCCTCACCATTACTAGTGTCTTCTTCTTTACTGTCATTGCTAGCATTATTAATATTTTCTGTAGTTTCGTTATCTTCATTCGTTATTTCATTTGTATTATCTATAACATTAGAATTATCATTGCAAGCTACAAGCAACAGACTCATAGACATCAACACAGCATATAAAATTAAAAATCTCTTTTTTCTAATCATAAAATTCACTTCCTTTGTAGTATTTTATATGAAATATTATATCACTAATTTACTTTATTATAAATTAATGATTTGAACATATATGTAAAAATAAATTTTAAAAATATAAACACTACTTATTACAGTAATCCTAATAATATTTTACTTATAATTATGCATTTATGATAAACTACTATTAAGGGGAATTGTGAGATAATTTGACGATATAATGTAATGCAACGCTATATTTTGCCTAGAAATTTTATTCAATTATAATTAGTAAAAAAAAAGGGGGGGATTTTTTATGAAAGGTCATTATTGTGTTAAATGCGGAGAAGAATTAATGCTAAAGCACAAATTTTGTCCAAAATGCAAAACACCTGTCAAAGAAGTACCGCTAACTAAGAAAGAACAAGAAACAAAAGAAAGAATTATGGAGTTACAAGCAAATCACAAACAAAACCCACTGATTGGCTTAGCTATAGTGTTAGGCTTCTTGTTCATAGGTTTTGGTATACCCTTTATAATAATGAAGACCGGCATTGGTACAAGCACTTTTTCACAAGGATTATTTTTAAACATTGTATTTATACTTATAAATTTTGGGTTGTATAAATATAGAAAATCCATGAAATATGAACCAAAGAAATATTATAATCTAACTATAAAAGATACTAACTATGAATTTGAAAAAACATGTCGAAATTGTGGCGGTAAATTAACAAACGAGATGATTTATTGTCCAAGATGTAATACATCTGTAAGTGAAGATGGAATAACAGGCCTCCAATCTAAAGATACAACCCTAAAAGAACAGAGTGAAATACTAGAAAATAACCAACAAGAAAAACAAGTTCTATATAGAGAAATTAATGATTATGATGATCAAGTACAACAAAAACCTAAATACAGGTTTTGCAGCAAATGTGGTTCTGAATTAACTGTTGAAGGCAATTTTTGTGGAAATTGTGGTTCTAGAATTAATGGGAGGGATGACTAATGTCAGCAATTTTTTTCATATTATTTCTAATCACTGTTATTCAAATTATTCTTATATTAAGAAAAAAATCTCAATACAATCACAATGAAAATCTTGATAGAGTCAATGAATTAATTGGCTATTTGCAAAATGGTTCATTAAAATCTACCGATAGTTTAGGTCGAAATATTTTAATGATAGCTGTAAGCTCACATTTTTACCCTAATAAAGGTGAATTATCTTTTGTGGATGTTATGAAAAAAGCTGTAGAGGCAGGTATCAATGTAGATGAAAGATGTAAAAGCAATGGAAAATCAGCCCTATTTTATGCTATTGAAGCAAAATATAATGATGAATGTGTTGATTACCTTTTACAAGCTGGTGCAAATCCAAATATAACAGACAATAAAGGTCGAACCCCATTATTTGAAGCTGTAAAAAAGAGTCGCAAAAAATATGATTTAATTGTCAATAAAACTGAAGATATAAATCATAGGAACTCTGAAGGTGTTACCCCATTGATGATTGCAGCTAGATATATGCTCACTTATATTATTAATGACTTACTTGATAGAGGTGCTAATGTAACACTTACTAATAAAGTTGGTGATAATGCCTATGATATAGCAAAAAAGTATGCTTCAATTAATTATATCAAAATTAGGGAGAGTAATACTGATGAAGGTAATCGCCATGATATGTCCAATAGCGAAAAAACTGCCGCTCGAAAACATAATCACGAAATAAATGAAGCTTTAAAACGTCTTAAATGCATTCTAGAAGACAAGCCTTATAAATATAAAAAATTTAAAAAACACAGTATTTTTTAGATTGAAATTGTAAAATTTGAAATTCTAAATAGTTTGTATAATTAATAATATTATTTTTTATTTTTAAATTGCAAATCCAGTATTGACTATAGCTTTCAATACTGGATTTATTAATTACCTTAGTTCTTAGTTCCACAAAATACACAGAATTCATTATTCTCTTTAACTTCTTTTCCACAATTTCTGCAAAATTTCACTTTCGTTTCTTCAACTTCAATTTTATTTCCACAGATAGGACAGAAATTATTATCTTTATCCACAAGTTGTCCGCATTTATTACATTTTATTGTGGATTCTTCTTTAGTTAATTCCTCCTTTTCTACTTTAGGTTCATTTGTTACATCGGATTTTTGATACTGTAGGATTTCCTCTTTCTTTTTCTCATCTATTTGTGGTGGCTCTGGTGCAGTGATTCTAACTATATATTCTTCATCTTGTTTTTTATATCCAGGTCTATTTCTCTTAATCCACTCATTGTTCAAATCATCAAACCATAACCAATTTCCCTTTACCTCATCCAGCATCCATCTACCAGTTTTTTTATCCTTGACTACAAGCTCATTTCTAACTTTATTTAAGTATTCTGTTTCATCTATTACTCCATTTTCGTAGGCTCTTTTTACATAAGCAAATTCTCTTTCTACCGTATCAAAATTCATTTTAAAACCCCCTTCTTTTCAGTTCATAGTTCACAGTGCACAGTTAAAATATTAAAACCTTTAAGACCTTAATGTACAATGCACAATTAATGTGGATTCTCTTCCTTTGGTCGAGAATCTCTATTTTATTTAATTGATATATTATTACTATTACAAATTTAGCTAATCGCTATAGTTCTTTAGCATATGTCTCTATATGGCTACCAAATATATCGAGTATTTTCTCAACGGAATATCCGCTTTTCTTTAAGGTATTTTCCATATATTCTATAGATTTATGTCCTTTGATAACTTCATCCGTGAGTTTTTGGAATTGATCTAATACCTTTGGTGGTGCTTTTAAGTTTGGTTTCTTAATCTTTGCAATATCCTCCATCGGTTTAAGTAAGGTATTATACTGTTTATTGTATTGTTTTAAGCCTTCTAGCTTGTTACTATTTATATCTAATTTGCTTGCTCCACTCTTTGATAGATGATTTGCTTTTTCACTCCACCATTCTAGTACCTTATGCTGTGCAGTTTTTCCAAATGCCTCAGGGTCTTTAATATCAAGAGGATTCTTATAATAATGAGTTTTGTTATTTTTAATTCCTACTGCTTTATCTACATCATCAGCAAATCCTCCTGCTGCATCTTTTCCCATTGGTTCTATGTCATTCTTCGCTCTTAAATCTTCTGGACTGATACCTTTTCCATACTTGTTTCCAATAGTTTCATTGATAGAATCTGTAAGTAGTGGTTTCATGTCTTTAGCCTTCATTATTTCGGTTCTGTAGCAACCATTTTTATCAATGTATTTTACCTTCTTACCTACATCCCAGTCGGAGCCAACTTTTGCATCCTTTGTTGGATTAGAGCGTCCTGTATCCTCAATTTCTAACACTTTTGAAACATTGGTTTTTTTATTATAAAGCTCTTCTATTTTATCATTCAACTTGCTATTTACTGGCTTTTTAACCATACCATCATAAACATCTTCTACTTTAACTTTTAAGCTATCAGGATATACTGACTTACCATCAATTTTTTTATTAATTTCTGCAATAGCATACTTATCAGTCTTAATATTATAAACTGCCTTTTCAATAGCTTTAGGGTCTCCACTTTCAATAGCATCTTGTAGCTTATTAATCTTTTGGTTTGCCTTAGAAAAGCCTTGTTGATTAGTCATTGGATCATGGAAATCTGCATTTTTTCCAGCATTACCTTTATTATTTGTAGATCCATCAACGTCTCCTTTTGCTTTTCCACTTCCATCAGCATCAACTTTTCCTTTTCCAATCTTCTTAGTAATTCTTCCTGCTACAAATTTAAGCACCTCAGCATATAAAATATCCTTAATTG
>DAOUPR010000200.1 GCA_030626065.1 Clostridium sp.
CTATACTATCTAGCAATTAAAGACAGAAAGAATATTTCTTGGAAGGATTTAGCTAAAATTATAGCTCTCTGCGCACCAGGACTCTTAGTTGGACAATATTTATTTTATCAAATTAGTCCTACTACTGCAAAAATCTCTATTGGTGCAATGATTTGCATTATTGCAATAATGAATATTTATAAGTGCATTATAAAACCATTGGTTCTAAAAAAAGAAGAAGACATAGAAGCTCCAGACACAATGGTTAAAAAGATTTTCCGTTACGGATGCCTTATATTAGGAGGTATTGTTCACGGTGCATTTAACATTGGAGGTCCTTTAATCACTGTTTATACACTTCAAGCAGTAAAGGATAAAAAGAAATTCCGTAATACTATGACAAGCTTATGGTGTATTCTTAATGTTTGGAACGCCTTCAATCAATACCGTAATGGTGCATTCACTGCTGAGCTAGGTAGCGCACTAGCTGTTGGCCTTCCTTTTGCCGCTATTGGATTCTTCTTTGGTATGAGATTCCTAGAAAAAATTAACCGTATGCAATTCCTTCGTATTGTTTATGTGGTTTTATTGTTTATAGGAGCTAATATGCTAATCCGTAATGTGATGGCAGTTATATAAAAGTCGCTTTGTAGCAAATTCCATCCTTCTTCCAACAGTTATGGAGTATAATGCCCTTGCTGATAATGGACGTTATGAAGTGATTTATAATTTTATACGTGAAGGTAATGAAGTATTAGATGGTTTTAAACCAGAAATGCTTGTGGAAGAAATCAAAAAGTTGAATGCAGATTTGGGAATTTCAAAATCACTTTCAGAAGTAGGAGTTAAAGAAGAGATGATTGAGGATATGGCTAAGGATGCCATGAAGAGCGGTAATATTCCGGCTAACCCAAGACAGTCCAACGTGAAAGATATTATGGAACTTTACAGAAAAGCATTATAAAAGACATCTCAGATGTTTAGGGAATTTCTCTGACATCTGGGCTGTCTTTTTTCTGTTAATTTTCTTCAAGTATAAGGTTTCTAGCTACTTTCCGAATTATGTAGAAATTTTAGAATTTGTAAAAGAGTGTGATTTTTTCAAAAAATATTTAAATACTTGTGAATAAGCATAGATAAATAAAGAAACAGGGGCTACATGCTCCTGCTTCTGTTATTATATTAATCTTGCATATAGCTTTCTAATATTTCAGGATCTACAAGTTCAGAAACTTCTTTTAACAATGCATTTTGCTCTTCTACAGTCATAGTCTCTATGGAGTCTAATATTTCATCTTTTGATTCTTCTGTTATCTCACCCTTTGATAAATCTTCAATAGTTTCGTTGCTGATAGTATTATTAGAATGTTTTTTTAGTGAATCAGCAATCTCAACTCTGGTAGTTTCTTCTATTCGCTCATCATTTACAGCTGCATCTAGTCCGGTAGATACTACTGTTGTAACAACTTCTGAAGGTATATCAAAAGAAATATTTAAAGAATCATTTTCTAGAGAAACATTATTAATATTTACTAATTCTGAATCTTCTTCATTTGCTAGTTCTGATAAACTCATTACAAATTGTCCATCTTCATTAATTATTTGTGAGGTGTCAATATTAAAGTTAGCTAATATTGAATATACTTTGTAAGGAGAGATGGGAAGTCTTCCTAAATAGAATTTGGAAGGTGTTATTAGCAAATTATCTTCATTAATCTCCATTGAGGCAACTCCTCTAAAACCTACTTTAAAGATATTGTACTGAAGGTTTACAGAAAGATTTACTTTCTCATCTTCGATATTTAAATTAACACCAGTGATATAGTCCAAGGCTTCTTGGTTATCTTGTACTAGAGTTTCTTTTAAAACATTAGTTAATTCTTCTTCATCGATAGAAACGAGGCCATTGAATTCTAGCAATTCATCGCTTATCTTTTGCTCTAAATCAATTGAAGTATACTCAAGATCTAATTTCTCTGTAGGCCTTACTAATAGTATTATAGCAACAGGTATTAATATAATAAGTAAAACTAGTGTGATTATAATTGTTTTAGCTTTTTGTTTCTTTGTTCTCTTATTTTTAGTTTTCATCAAAAAACCCCCTTATATTTTTCATTCTAACTTATTTTGAACATATAAATCAATTATTTTTTTGAATTTAGTTATAAAATTAATAATGATTAAAAAAAATATTAAAAAGTTTATAATCCTATACTTTAGTATAATGACAAATTTATGAAAAACAAATACAATATAAAATAAATAGGTATTTATATAATTGTTTGCAGTGTATTTTGTTGTAAGTAAAACCATAACTTAGTAAAAATCTCTACGAAAGTGGGTGGTTAAAATTAAAACCAAAATAAAAAATATATTAATTGTGACCATTGGAATATAGAGCAAATAGATGGTGAGTACTTTTTTGTGCCAAATGAAAATTTTAATGGACAAACATCATTTACTTATACGGTAAAGGATTCTTTAAATAGAGAGGCAAAGGCTTCTGTAATAGTAAATATAACCCCAGTATCTGATGCACCAGTGGAGAATGAGGATAAAGTACAAGCTTTTAATGATGAATCTATATTGATAGATGTACTAGAAAATGATGAGGATGCTGAAGAAGATAATATATACATAGTAGGAGTTAAAAATAGCAATGCCAACGGTGAAGAGAATATAGGTACTATAGAAACCTTCAAAATAAAAGAATTTATTATATGGAGGTTAAAGTAAATGTAGCGCCTGTTAATGATTCACCAATAGCTACAGAGGACGAGTTTACAATTGATGAAGATATTTCTAGCAATATTTTTGAGGTGTTAGATAATGATAAGGATGTTGATGGAGATGAGCTTACAATAGAAAGTGAAGCTCATAATGCCTACGAGAGTAAATAATAAAGTCTCTTTCAATGCAAATGAAGCAGGTGAAAACACAATTACTTATACTATTTCAGATGGTAAAGGAGGAACTTCGTCTGCAACGATTTATATAAGTGTTACTTACTAGGATTATTAAACTATAAAAAACTGCCATTTGGCAGTTTTTTTATGTAGAAAAGAGATTATTCTAGTGAAATAGTCAGAAAATCAGAATTGATATATATATATTATTCCAATAACAGTATAATATATAATATGGGACGCAACTATTAGATTTCTGAAAGTGTAATTAAGCCAATAATAATACTATGAATTTATTTAATATATTAATTTTTAGGAGGATATATTATGGGAAAAAGAGTGCAAGATTTAATTTCAATGATGACTTTAGAAGAAAAAGCATCAATGTGTTCAGGTCTAAGTTTTTGGACTACACAACCAGTTGAAAGGTTAGAGATACCATCGATTATGGTAGCTGATGGACCCCATGGACTAAGAAAACAAGCAGGTAGTGCAGATCATTTAGGGCTGAATAAAAGTATACCAGCAACATGTTTTCCATCAGGAGCAGGCTTAGCTTCATCTTGGGATAGAGAACTAATATCTAATGTAAGCAATGCAATTGCTAAAGAAGCTAAAGTAGAAGAAGTTTCTGTAATATTAGGACCTGGAGTAAATATAAAGCGATCACCTTTATGTGGCAGAAATTTTGAGTATTTTTCAGAAGATCCTTATCAATCTTCACAAATGGCGAAATACCATATATTGGGTGCTCAAAAGGAAGGTATAGGAACAAGTATAAAGCATTTTGCTGTTAATAATCAAGAGTACAAAAGATTTTCAGTAGATACAATATTAGATGAAAGAACATTAAGAGAAATTTATTTGGCAAGTTTTGAATCAGCAATTATTGAAGCGAAACCTTGGACTGTTATGAGTGCTTATAATAAAGTAAATGGTACATACTGTTCTGAACATAATCAATTATTAAAGAAAATCCTAAGAGAAGAATGGGGTTATGAAGGTGTTGTTGTAACAGATTGGGGTGCTAACAATGATAGAGTAGCAGGGGTTAAAGCAAGTCAAGATTTAGAAATGCCAGGTAGCAATGGAGTTAATGACAAGAAAATAGTAGAAGCTGTTAAGAATAACGAATTGGATGAATCGGTATTAGAGGGGGTTGTTGAAAGAGTATTAAAATTCGTTCTAAAATCACAAGAGAATATTGATAAGAATGCAACCTTTGATAAGGAAGTGCATCATAGCTTTGCTAGAAAAGTAGCATCAGAGTGTATGGTACTTCTTAAAAATGAAGAGAATATTTTACCATTAGCAAAAGGTTCAAAAGTTGCAGTAATTGGAGAGCTAGCAGAAAAAACAAGATACCAAGGTGGTGGAAGTTCACACATTAATCCAACATTTTTATTAAATGGTTTAGATGAAATGAAAAATTATGGAGAAGTTTGTTTTGCAAAGGGATATGATTTAATGTCAGATGATATTAATGAAGAATTAGTAAAGGAAGCAAAAGAGCTGGCTGCTAAAAATGACACAGTTGTTATATTTGCTGGATTACCAGACTCATATGAATCAGAGGGATATGATAGAAAACACATGAAGCTTCCTCCAAATCAAAATAGTTTAATAGAAGAATTAATTAATATAAATAAAAATATTGTTATCGTATTATCAAATGGTTCTCCTGTAGAAATGCCTTGGGTAAATAGAGTTAAAGGTATTTTAGAAGGATACTTAGGAGGACAAGCTTCTGGTGGTGCTGTAGCAGACTTATTGTACGGAGAAGTAAATCCTAGTGGAAAATTAGCAGAAACTTTCCCAGTTAGATTAGAACATAATCCTTCATTTTTGAATTTCCCTGGAAAAGAAAATAAAGTAGAATACAAAGAAGGGCTATTTGTTGGGTATAGATATTACGATGCAAAAAAAATAGAAACTTTATTCCCTTTTGGACATGGACTTTCTTATACTACCTTTGAATATTCAGATATCAAGATTGATACCTCAGAAATAAATGATACAGAAGAAGTGAAGGTTTTTGTTAAAGTTAAAAATACAGGAAACTTAAAAGGTAAAGAAATTGTACAATTGTATGTGGAAGATCTAGAAAGCTCAGTTATAAGACCTATTAAAGAATTAAAAGAATTTACTAAGGTTGAATTAGAAGCAAATGAAGAAAAAGAAATCACATTCACATTGGGTAAAAGAGCATTTGCATATTACAACACTACAATTAGTGATTGGCATGTAGAAACAGGTGATTTTAATATATTAGTAGGTGGTTCTTCAGCCTGTTTACCATTAAAAGCAACAATAAAAGTTAATTCAACAGTAGAAATACCAAAGTATTATACTATTAATTCAACTATTGGTGAATTGATGGAAAATCCAGTGGGAGCTCAAATTATAGAGCAGACGATGGCTAGAATGAAGGGGCAATTGCCTGATGCAAATGAAGGCATGGATGATATGATGAAACATATGATGAAATTTATCACTATAAGAATGGCTTTAATGTTTTTAGGTAATGAATTTACGGAAGAGATGGCACAAGGATTTCTTCATCAAATTAATGAGGGTTAGCTAGAAATTTTAGAATTTGTATAAGATATAACTTTACGGAAATCTAGTACTGTATTTGATACTGGATTTCTGTTTATTGAAGTAGATGAAAAATTATAAGATATGAAAAAGGAGAAATAGGATATGGAATTTAAAAGTATTGAGCAAGTACGTGAAATGTTTGAAAAAAGCGATAAAAAAAGAGATGAAGGGCTAAAAACTCCCGATGATATACAAAGATTTGATAATATATCTTATGGAGAGCACGGTAAATGGAATCTTCTTGATATTTATCATAAAAAGAGTGTACAAAAGTGCCAGCCTACCATTATCAGTATTCATGGAGGTGGTTGGGTTTATGGCACAAAAGAAG
>DAOUPR010000055.1 GCA_030626065.1 Clostridium sp.
ATATTAAGATTTATTGAAAGTGGATATAAGGTTCAATTTATTGAAGTTGATTCTGATACGGTAGCTGTAGATACACCTAAAGATCTAGAAAAAGTAAGAGCGATAATAAAAAGTAAAGTAAGCCAGTGATTGGAGGTTTTTAAATGAACAAAATTAATGTTCTGGACTGTACATTACGTGACGGTGGGTATATTAATCAATGGCAGTTTGGAGAAAGTAATATAAAAAAAATCATACATAAATTAATTGAATCTAATATTGATGTAATTGAATGTGGTTTTTTAACTGAAAAGAAAGAGCGTAACGAAGATAGCTCTTTGTTTGACACTGTTGGAAGAGTCAAGGAGTATTTACCTAAAGACAAAGGTCAAAGTTTAACTGTTTGCATGGTCAATTATGGTGAATATGACATAGATCATCTACCAGAAAACTATGGAACCTCAATTGATGGTATTAGGATTGCATTTCATAAAAAAGATTTGGATGCTGCTTTGAAATATTGTCGTAGAGTAGCAGAAAAAGGCTATAAATTGTTTATGCAACCTATGGTTTCTGTTTCATACACGGATGAAGAATTTATTCATTTAATCAAAGAAGCTAACAAAATTCAGCCTTATGCATTTTATATTGTTGATAGTTTTGGTGTTATGAAAAGAAATGATTTAATGAGATTTTTTTATTTAGTAGATCATAATTTAAACAGCGATATTTATGTTGGCTATCATTCACATAACAATATACAAATGGCATATTCAAATGCACAAGCACTTGTCGATTTAAAAACGAAAAGGAAACTTATAATAGATTCTAGTGTTTTTGGTATGGGGAGAGGCGCAGGTAACTTAAATACTGAATTATTTATTGAATATATTAATGAAGTTAATGGTCATAACTATAAATCAAAGCCGCTTTTACAAATAATTGATCAGATTCTTGCACCTGTATATTTGAATAATTATTGGGGATATTCTTTGCCGCATTATGTATCAGCAGTACACAATTGCCATCCCAATTATGCTTCATATCTAGATGATAAGAATACACTAACCGTAGAAAATATTAATGAAATATTAAGTGAAATGGATGAAACAAAGAAAAATAACTTTGATAAAGAATATATTGAAAGGTTATATGTTCAGTATCAGACAAAGGTCATTACAGATGAGAATTCGAGGAAAGTGCTTAGAGAAGTAATAAGTGGAAAAACGGTAGTGTTAATCGCCCCGGGAAGTAGTATAAATACTGAAGAAGATAAAGTGGTTAAAGCTATTTCAGAAACTGACATGCTATGCATTTCGGTAAATTTCAAACCAGATAATTTTTCGTGTGATTATACATTTGTAAGTAATTTAAGAAGATACAAAGATTTAAAAAACAAGCAAGATATAAAGCTTATAACTACTTCCAACATACAAAACGGAATCACAGAAAGAATTGTTGTAAACTATTCAGATTTAGTAAATAATATTGATTCAGTGGAAGATAATGCTGGAATGATGCTAATTAAATTATTAATTGATTTAGGAGTTAAAAAAATAAAATTAGCAGGTTTAGATGGGTATTCACATGATTTATATCAAAACTTTGCTGAGAGGAATATGGCTTTTATTAAAAGTCATTCTGTAATGGATGCAATGAATGCTGGAATGGAGAGAATGTTAAGAGAATTTTCAAGAAGTGTGGATATTGAATTTGTTACGACACCTAAGTATGTTAAGTTAGGAGCGAATTAGATGAAAATAGTAACTTTTGGTGAGATACTGTTGAGATTAGCACCTCAAGGGTATAAAAAACTTTTTCAAAATGATATTTTAGAAACCTCATTTTGCGGTGCTGAAGCAAATGTAGCTGTATCATTATCTAATTATGGAATGGATTCTCAATTTATTACTAAAATTCCTGATAATGAAGTAGGACAAGCAGCTATAAATTCCCTCAGATATTTTGGAATAGATACCTCTATGGTAGTTAAGGGTGGCGATAGATTAGGTCTTTATTATCTCGAAAAAGGAGCAGGTCAACGTCCTTCAAAAGTTTTATATGATAGAGCAAACTCGGCTATAGCTAATTCGCATTTAGATGATTTTGATTGGAATGAAATATTTACAGATTGTGAATGGTTTCACTTTACTGGAATTAATCCAGCTTTAAGTAATAATATGGCTCAGATATGTCTAGAAGCATGTAGAGTTGCCGAAGCAAAAAATATTACAATAAGCTGTGACATTAATTATCGAAGTAAATTATGGTCTACAGAAGAAGCAAAATCTGTTATGACGAAGTTAATGCAATATGTAGATGTATGTATAGGAAATGAAGATGATGCAGAAAAAGTATTTGGGATAAAAGCTGAAAATACAGATGTTTCAAGTGGTAGTGTTGATCATGAAAGCTACAAGGAAGTAGCTAGAAAAATAAGTAATCAATTTGGATGTAAATATGTTGCCATTACATTAAGAACTAGTTTATCTGCTTCAGTCAATAAATGGGCAGGGATGTTGTATTCTAAAGAATTAAATGATTATTTTTTATCGAAAGAATATAGTATAAATATTGTTGATAGAGTGGGTAGTGGAGATAGTTTTGCAGCGGGCCTTATATATGGGTTAGCAAATAAATTGGACTCTCAGTATTGTGTTGAATTTGCTGTTGCAGCGAGTTGTCTAAAACACACTTTAGAGGGTGATTTTAACCGTGTAAGTATAAATGATGTAACTAGCTTAATTATTGGGAATGAATCAGGAAGGGTTATCAGGTAATTTGTTAGAATATAGCTTAAATAACTTGTGAGGTGTTTATTGAATGAAAATAATGCATATATGTTTAGTTGGTGCTGGTTTCAATGAAGGATGGTCGTATCAGGAGAATATGTTGACGAAATACAACAGTTTAGCTGGACATGATGTTTCAATTATTACATCACAGTGGATTAGAAATCCTAATGGTGGAATTATAAAATTAGATAAAACTAAATATGTAGACATAAATAGTTGTAAAATATATAGATTGCCAATAAAAAATAGATTTAAACCATCAAATCGATTTAGAAGATATTTAGGAATAGAAGAAGTATTGAATGAAGAAAACCCAGATGTTATATATGTTCATAATTTTCAATTTTTAGACATAACAAAAATTGCTGATTATATACAAAAAAATCCTAATGTCAGATTATATGTTGATAGTCATACTGATAGAAACAATAGTGCCCAAAATTGGATTTCTTTAAATATCTTACATAAGTTTTTTTACAAAAAAATAATTAAATCAATAATAAAATATGTAGATAAAGTTTTTTATATCAGTTATGAAGGGAAAGATTTTCTTAAAGAAGTTTACGGAATTCCTGAATCGCTTCTAGAATTTTATCCACTTGGGGGCGTTGTTGTTAATGAAAAAGAAAAGGGAAAACATAGGTTAGGAAAGCGTAGAAATTTAGGTGTTTCGCAAGAAGATATTGTATTTTGCCATTCTGGTAAGATGGACAATAAGAAAAGAACATATGAAATTTTAGAAAATTTTTCAAAGGTGAAAGATAAAAGATTTAGACTTATTATTATTGGATCATTTACAAGTGAGGTAGAAAAGAGAGTAATGCCTTTAATTCAAAAAGATAATAGGGTAATATATTTAGGATGGAAAAGTTCAGAAGAATTAATTCAATATATTGCTGCATCTGATTTATATTTGCAACCAGGTAGTCAAAGTGCTACAATGCAGAATGCATTATGTGCGGGAACACCGGTTTTGTTTGAAAATGTCAAGTCACATCAACCATACATTAATGGAAATGCCTTTGTGATTGATAATTATGATGAAATGAAAGATATATTTATAAGAATTAGTAATAATCCGGAGATACTTAAACAAATGTCTAAAAAAGCTTATATAATCGCAAGAGAGATATTAGATTATGAAAAATTAGCTGATAGAATTAAGTGAAAACTAAGAAAATTAAGCAGAATGAGGTTGTGGTTATATGAACTTTAAAAATGTAAGATTAAAAAATATGTATCTGATTTTATATTATTTCATATATAGAGTGATAATAGATTTTATTTATATAAAATGGGTTAGTCCAACTTTTAATTATATGGAACTATTTACTGATATTGTATCAATGAAAGTAGTTGCGTCTTATATATTAATGTTCTTTATTAGTCTAATAATTCCTAAAGGCAATAAAAAAGTTTCGCAAATAATTTTACAGTTACATTATATTATCATGATTATTCCATTGCTTTCAATATATGCAATGGCAAATTTATCTACTAGTTTTACACTTATGGTTGTAGCTTGTTTTTCTATTCAAATTATATTAGTTAAAATAATGCCGCAATTTAGACTAAAGAAAATAAAAAATGGGAAGCTTATTCTTTATATCATCTTAGGGTTGATGACGGGAATGACATATATCTACCTGCTCAATACTCAACCAATAAATCTAGAAGCATTGAATTTTACTAATATATATGACATTCGAGCTGAACAATATATACCTCATTTAATCATGAAATATTTAATTGTATGGCAATATAGAATCATTAATCCTACAATTTTAGTATTTTTCTATATTAGGAAGAATTATAAAGGATTGATTTTGATAATTTCTCTGCAAGTTTTATTATATTTGATGTATCCACATAAAGAAGTTATCTTGGCTATAGGATTACTTTTATTAAGTCTATTTATAACTGAAAAAAAATATACATTTGATAAGTGCTATGTATTTTTGTTTTCTCTATTAAGTATAATTTCTACTTATTTATACGCAATATTCGACTACTTAATATTTTTTGCAATATTTCCAGTTAGAATGCTAAATATACCAGCTAAAATTAAATTTGAGCATTTTAATTTTTTCTCAACTAATGATAAATTACACTATTCTGAAGGTATGATAGGGAAAATACTTGGGTTAAATTATCCATATTCTGTTTCTTCTGGAGTTTTAATAAATCCTAGAGGTGGTAATTCTAATACGGGATACATAGCATATGCATATGATAATTTAGGTTTTACAGGTATGATAATAATGTCACTAATTTTTGTATTTATATTAAAACTTATTGATTCATTGGCAGTTAAGGAAAACAAAGGAGTGATTTTCACTTTATTTATTTACTCAATAGTAATATTAAATGATGGAGATTTACTTACCATGCTACTTACAGGGGGGTTGTGGTTACAAATTTTAATTTTATTTTTATACAAAAATATTGATACATGCAAAGGGGAACTTTAATGAAAAAAAAAATATTATCTGATGTAGTATTTAATATAGCGGCTTCTTTAATTCCAATGTTTGCACTACAATTTATTATATTGCCATTAATCGCTTCTAGAGTAGATTCAAATATATATGGTCAATTATTATCCTTAGTGGCCTTCATGAATTTATCGGGCGGTACGCTTGGAAACATATTAAATAATTCTAAATTAATTAATTATAAAAAATATCATGAACTAAAGATTAATGGTGATTACACTATTTATACAAGAATATTTTTAATTTTAAATTTTTTGCTGATGATTTTTGGAATATGGTTTTATGGCAATTCATTAGACACAATAGGTGTTGTTACTTTAATAATTGCTTCGTTGTTATTGCTGATCAAAGGTTATGCTAGAGTGGAATTTAGGTTAAATCTAAATTTTAAAAATATACTTTTAGAGAGTATTTTTTTGCTGATAGGTTACTTAATTGGATTATTACTATTCTTATTTAGTGGCTATTGGCAATTTATATATCTGTGTGGATTCGCTTCTAGTATTACTTTTATATACAAGAAAACTAATATATTAAAAGAACCACCAGTTAAAACATCGCTTTTTAAGCAAACATCTAACCAAATTATAACACTTTTAATATCAGGATTGCTTCTTTCACTAGGAACATATGTTGACAAGCTCTTATTATACCCATTACTAGGTGGACTGGCGGTATCTATATACTATACTGCGACAATTTTAGGAAAATCTATTTCTTTGTTAATACAGCCTATTACAGGGGTTTTGCTCAGCTATTTCGCTCAACTAAAAAGGTTTGATGTTAAGAATTTCTATGTTTTATTTGGAATATCAATAATAATTGGTTCAGTGGGATATGGAATTATTGTTTTGGTGAGTGAGCCTTTATTAAAATTACTTTATCCTAAGTATGTTGATGAAGCCATGAAATATATTTATATTACAACGTTAAGTACTATAATAATTATTATTACTAATATAATAAATTCTGTGGTGCTAAAATTTTGCAACGTAAAATGGCAATTTATTATTAACGGAATATACATGTTGGCATATATTTTAACTTCAACAATTCTTTTGAAACAATATGGACTTATGGGATTTTGCAATGGTATTTTGATTGCTAGTATTGTTAAATTAGTTGTGATGCTTTTTGCTTATTATTTAAATAATAAACAATATGAAGTGACAAAAGTAGATATTTAGGAGGCATAAAAATGAACAAAATTAAAGGGAAATTATTAAATAAAACAGCAACACTCGGGGTAGTAGGTTTAGGCTATGTTGGTTTACCGCTTGCAGTAGAAAAAGCTAAAGCAGGGTTCAAGACAATCGGTTTTGATGTACAGGAATCAAAAGTTGAAATGGTCAATGCAGGGAAAAATTATATTGGTGATGTAGTCAATGAAGATCTTGAAGTCATTGTTAATTCAGGATTACTTTCAGCTACAACAGATTTTGCACAAGTAGCTAAGGCAGATTGTGTTTGTATTTGTGTTCCTACACCTCTAGATGAACATCAACAACCAGATATTAGTTATGTTAAGGCTTCAGCTGAAAGTATTGTTCCATATATACACAAAGATATGTTGATTGTTTTAGAATCAACTACATATCCAGGGACAACAGAAGAGCTTCTAAAACCAATTTTAGAAGCTTCAGGACTAAAATGTGGTGAAGATTTCTTTTTAGCCTTTTCACCAGAACGTGTAGATCCAGGTAACTTAATATATAAAACGAAAAACACACCTAAAGTAGTAGGTGGAATTACTCCAAAATGTACTGATGTAGCTGCTACTCTTTATGAAAGCATATTAGAAGCTCCTATTCACAAAGTATCTTCGCCTGCTATAGCTGAAATGGAAAAGATACTTGAGAATACATACAGAAATATTAATATTGGTCTTGTAAATGAGTTGGCAATTTTGAGTAATAAAATGGGCATTAATTTTTGGGAAGTCATTGATGCTGCAAAATCAAAACCATATGGTTTCCAAGCATTTTATCCAGGTCCAGGTTTAGGAGGCCATTGTATTCCTCTTGATCCTTATTATCTTTCTTGGAAAGCACGTGAATATGGCTTTCATACATCAATGATTGAATCATCAATGATGGTAAATGATAGAATGCCTGAGTACTGTGCAGGAAGATCCAGTAAAATTCTAAATAGATACCAAAAAGCAATGAATGGGTCTAAAATTTTAGTTCTAGGTGTTGCTTATAAGCAAGATATTGATGATTATAGAGAAAGTCCTGCTATTAGAGTAATTGAAGAATTAGAAAAAGAAGGAGCTAATGTTGTATATTTCGATCCATATGTTTCAGAGTATCGAGAGCATGGTGAAGTGAAAAAGGGTGAACCAGAGTTGACAGCTGAATTATTAACAAGTGCAGATCTTGTAATTGTAACAACAGCTCATTCAAATATGGATTATTCATTCGTTCAAAAACATGCAAAGGTAATATTTGATACTAAGAATGTCATGAAAAATCTAAAGGAAAGAGAAAATATTGAATTACTATAAATAAGATATAGTTGTTTATGCATTTCAAATTAGTATTATAGAAAATAGGTGGAATGATTAGATGAAATTATCTCAGATAAGAATGAAGGATATTGAATTAGTTAAGGATGGAGATTTTGATATTTTATCTCAGTGCACTTTAAAGAGTTCTCAAAGAGCACTATCTTTTTTAGAAGATATTAGATTTATTAATTACATCAATACAAATAAAAGTATTAGTTGCATTATATGTAAACCTGAATTGGTTGAATTGGTTGAAAATGAAGAACTAGGAATAATATGTTCAACTCACCCAAAGTTAACTTTTTTCCAAATACACAATAATCTTGTTAAAATGAGTAACAATGAAAAGAACTATAGTACTGAAATTGGAGAGAATTGTATTATCAGTCCATTGGCAAGTATTGCATCAAAGAATGTTATTATTGGAGATAATGTATTGATCGAAGAAAATGTTGTTATAAGAGAAAATGTTAAAATTGGAAACAATTCAATAATTAGAGCTGGTAGTATAATTGGTGGCCAAGGATATGAACTTAAAAGAAATGGAGAATCTAGCATATTAAGGGTTAACCATGTGGGTAAAGTTTTAATAGAAGATTTTGTTGAAATTAAAGAATTTTGTTCAATACATCTAGCTGTCTTTGACTGGGACTATACAAAAATTGATGAGTATTCAAAACTTGATGCACACACACATATTGGACATGCTACAAAATTAGGGAAAAGAGTCATGGTTGGTTCTCATTGTAATTTAGCTGGAAATATAAATATTGGAGATGATGTATATGTTGGACCAGGTGTAACGATTTCAAATAGATTAAACATTAGTAAAAAGAGCAGAATCAGCATCGGATCTGTAGTAACAAAAGATGTATCTATAGGTGAAGTTGTTACAGGAAACTTTGCGATACCACATGAAATATTTATAAATGATTTGAAAGAAAAAATAAAAAAGGAATAAGTTTTTAGTAAACTCGGTCGAAACTCCCTCGCAACGCAACCGTCCTAGGTAAATTTTTTGTTAAGGATTGGATGAAGTCTTGATAAGTTGAGATTTTTGTGATTTGTCATAGATTAGCTTTAATAGGCTACCTGACTTTCTTCAGAACATTTTCCCACCATAGACCCAATACACCATCGAGAATAAGTTGACGAAAGTTAGTAATAAAGCTTGTTTTCTTTTTAAGGGGATATGGGGATGTGTTGGGGTGTATTGGTAAATGAGAATTAAGCAAATCCAGTTACATATACTCTTCAAGGAGGTAATATACACATGCAATGTTCAGAAATAGAATTAAATAAATTACGTAAATCTATACCTCTAAATGGAAAGGATGAAATAACTATAGAAAATAGAATCAAATTCAATATCCTAAATTTCATACACACCATCCATCTTAACAACCAGGAATTTACAAATTCTTCCTACAACACAGAATTCTTCGGTGAATTGCCAATGACGTTTAAGAAAAAGTCAGGGCAAGTGATGGGCTTGATTACTGTAAAGGTGAAGGGTGAAGAGCATAGATACGTGTTTAATGATAAAGGATATGAGATGTTAGATGAGTTGTTGGAGTTATAAGGAGAATAACCTTCCAGATAAAATTTAATTTGGTGGGTATTTTTTTGACTATTGAGAGAACATACGTTCAGAAAATTAATAAGGGGAACTGTTATGAAGAGTTTAAAAAATCGCATGGAGCAATTAAGAGAAGAGTCAAATAAATTAATTGAGCATGGCGATAAAGAACAGTTACTAAAGATTAGCAGAGAACTTGATGTTGTTATATGTGAGTATATTAAAATGGAGAGTTCTAAATAGGTTTATAATATAGGAGACATAGTAATACTTCAAAATGGAGGTGTTGTGCATGTCTTTTAAAGCTTCATGAAAAATGCACTTGGGTTGTTTTTTAGTATCATATTTAATTTGCTTTATGGTACAAGACTATATAAGAGAGTTGTTCTCAGGTATATTGATCAACGGTATTTTAGGTGTAAGTGTCAAATTTTCTCTACATTTTGATAACGGTTTTTGGCTATATTACTATCGTTTAGAAAAAAACTGCTTCAAATGGCCAATGACAAAAGAGGAAGCATTACAAATTGATATTAAAGAATTTGAATGGTTATTGAAAGGATATGAGGTAAGAACATCTTCTAAATTTAAGCCGATTAAAGCAAAAAAATTATTACTAATTTTTTTGTAGAGAAATGCCACAAAACCTTTATTTTTCAAGGGTTATGTGGTATAATTAACATAAGAAAAAATAGTGAAATAGCGAGGTATAAGATTATGTATGGCTTAAAAAATATTGACCAATTAGACGAAAAAACTTTATCATTAATCTCTGATATGGAAAATGAAATTAAATCCAAAGATAAAGAGATTGAATCAAAAGATAATGAAATTAAAGCATTAAAAAATGAACTAGAATTTCTGAAGAGTCAGATTATTAATAAAAATAGTAAACTTTATGGTAAATCAAGTGAGCAAGTAGTTAATGAATCTAAACCATAAACCATGGGGACAGTTCTTGTGGTTACACAACAGTTGCAAAAGTAATATGTTAAATAATGGGTGATAAAAACATACCAAGAACAGCAATAAAGAAAAGTAAAAGTGGAATTAACCATATTATATTACGAGGGATTAATAGGCAAACAATTTTTGATGATGAGGAAGATGCAGTAAAGTTTTTGCAGACAATGAAAGATTATAAGGAGAAAAGCGTTTATAAGGTATAGGGATATTGTTTAATGGGGAATCATATCCATCTACTTCTTAAGGAAGAAAAAGAAGAATTAGGAATCATAATGAGGCGTATAGGATCGAGTTATGTATATTGGTATAATTGGAAATACAAACGATGTGGTCACTTGTTTCAAGATAGATACAAAAGTGAAGCAGTTGAAGATGAAAGATATTTATTAACTGTATTACGGTATATATATCAAAATCCTTTGAAGGCGGGTTTGGTAAAAGATATTGGAGCATATAAATTGAGCAGTTTTCTGAGTTCATAGGGAAAAATAAAACATAGATGTTCACTTTGTATTAGGATTATTTAGCAATAATAGAAAAAACGCGATAGATGGTTTTAAAGCATTTCATGAGATAACTAGTAACGATAATTGTCTGGATATAGAAGAAAATAGAAGATTACCAGATGATGAAGCAATAGAGTTTATTAATATATTATAGCTAAATACTACTTAAAAACTCTCATAAACTTAAAATGTTAGATAGAAAACATATAAATTTCAATGATGCTGTAGTAAAAGCAATGATGTTTAATATTGTTGTCGATAAATAAATATTAAGGCATTATACAGTTGTTGAAAACGAACTGATAATTGGATATAATAGGAATGCAAGAGATCAATTAGAATAAATTATAAAACGTAACAAGTTACTTAAGTATCAGCAAATTAATCAATTTATTCAAAAGGGGTTATTATAATGCAAAAAAAAATCAGAACTAGTTACCTGGTTATGATAGACACAGTACTAATAATTCTAGCATTTTATCTAGCCTTTTATTTAAGGTTTGAAGGTATAATACCAGCTCAACATTTACAACAATTTATAGACAATGTTATAACTATAGCTATTATAAAAATTTTTGTCTTTTATTATTTCAAGTTATATAAAAGCTTATGGCAGTATGCCAGTATAGAAGAGCTTATGCAAATAACAGTTGCAGTTACTATTTCAAATGCTGCTGTAATCAGTTATCTATTTATAAAGCAGATACATCTGCCTAGAAGTATATACATACTTACTACTTTGTTAGATATCTTTTTTATTGGTGCTATTCGGGTTAGCTATAGAACATTTAAGAAGTTCAAAAAAACTGATTTTATCACAAAAAATGCTAATGAAAAAAGAATCATGATAATAGGTGCTGGAGATGCAGGGGCAATGGTTATAAAGGAATTGAAAAATCATTCAGAGTTATATAGTAAGCCTGTTGCAATAATTGATGATGATAGAAAAAAAGAAGGTCAAAATATAAATGGAGTTCCTGTCGTAGGTCAGCGATATGACATTAAGAGTATAGCTATTAAGAAAAAAATCGATGAGATAATCATAGCTATACCATCAGTGAGTAAAAAGGATATCAGAGACATAGTTGAAGAGTGTAAAAGAACTAAATGCAAGTTAAAGATATTACCAGGAATGTTTGAGCTAATAAATGAAAAAGTCGGAATAAAAGAAATAAGAGATGTACAGATACAAGATCTTCTTGGGAGAGAAGAGGTAAAACTAAACACAGAAGAGATATCTGGTTATTTGAGAAATAAAAGAGTACTTGTAACAGGTGGAGGAGGTTCAATAGGATCAGAGCTATGTAGACAAATAGCCAAATTTAAACCTAAGAAGCTTGTCATCTTAGATATTTACGAAAATAATGCATTTATTTTACAAAATGAGCTTAAAAGAAAGTATGAAAACTTAGATTTAAAAGTTATAATTGCTTCAGTTAGAGATAGACAAAGAATAGACGAGATATTTGGTAGTTATAAACCTGAAGTAGTGTTCCATGCAGCAGCTCATAAGCATGTTCCATTGATGGAAGACAATCCAAAGGAAGCGATAAAAAATAACGTGTTTGGAACACTAAATGTTGCACAAGCATCAGACGAACATAAAGTAAAAAGGTTTGTGATGATATCAACTGATAAAGCCGTTAATCCTACTAATATTATGGGAGCTTCAAAACGAATTTGTGAAATGATAATTCAAGCAATAGATAAACATAGTGAAACAGAATTTGTTGCTGTAAGATTTGGCAATGTACTTGGAAGTAATGGAAGTGTTATACCATTATTCAAAGAGCAGATTCAACAAGGTGGACCAGTTACAGTGACTCATGAAGAGATTACTAGATATTTTATGACTATACCCGAAGCTTCGCGTCTTGTTATCCAAGCTGGTGCAATGGCAAAGGGTGGAGAGATATTTGTATTAGATATGGGTGAGCCTGTTAAAATTATTGATTTAGCAAAAGATCTGATACACTTGTCTGGCTTTGTACCTGGAGAGGATATACAGATAGAAGTTGTTGGGTTACGTCCAGGTGAAAAAATGTATGAGGAATTGTTATTAGCAGAGGAAGATATAAAGACTACCAGACATGAAAAGATTTTTATTGGGAATCCAATATTTACTGATTACAAATTATTACTTAGACTGCTTGATAAATTAAAAGATACAGTTAAAAATAGAAATGATGAAGAATTGAAGAGTTGTTTAGAAGAAATTGTTCCTACATATATTAGATATGATAATGAATATAGAGAAACATATGATATCAGTACACAACTAGCAGAAATAGCTACTAGTAAAAATTAGTATTGACATTTAGTCAAGGTTTAGAATTAAACAAAACCTTCATGTTGAGTTTTTATATTACGAAGATTATAGATTAACGATGTATTTAATTGATACAGTAGAGAGTACAGAATA
>DAOUPR010000178.1 GCA_030626065.1 Clostridium sp.
CAATGGCTAATAAGTATTTTAAATACGAAACTACAAAATATTCTGATTATATTGCTTACACAACAATTGCTTGGAACTTCTTATACACAACTTGGAATGCATGTTTTGTTTATGCTGAAACACCAAAGTATTTTGCTTCATCACTTTGTATAATTTTCGCAGCAGAGTTCTATCCTATCTTAAAAAGAAAACCAGAACTTTATATTATGGCAAGAAGCCAAACTTTAGCTGCTCACTTAATTCTTCGTTCTTGTTTGCCACTACTATTCCCAGCAGTTATGAATGCAAGTTCTTGGCAAAATCCTGCTGTTCTTAAATATTGGGGTATTATAAATTTCATAATAATCATACCATATACAGGCTGGTATTTCTGGCAATACAAAACTGGTAATGCAGAAAAAGCTTTTACAAGAGGACGATCTATAAACGTTTAATATAATAAAACCCTATTACTTGATATTTTTTAATATTATCAAGTAATAGGGTTTTTATCTGTTTATATTATTTAAAATCATATTTTCATTTATGAAAAGCTTATTTCAAATAATATCACATTCCTGATTGTATAAAGTACATTTTTTTTGCACTTGATTCTATTTGCAAAAAATAAAATCTGAGTTTAAAAGTGAATTTTAAATCCCTTAAACTCAGATTATTTTATAACTATTATACTGCTTTCAATTGTGAATCAATAGTTTCAAGCATTTCATCTGTAATTTTTCCACCTGACATAGATGCTATTGTTGAAAGACTTTTCCTCATAACCATTTTTAGCATCGGATTATTCAAAACGTCTTCCCCAAGATTATCGATAATAACCTTCTTAGCTTCCTCGTTTTTTAATATTTCCTTTAATGATGATTCTACACTAAACATAACACTCCTCCTAAAATATTTTTTTGTATATCCATAGTAAATAGCAATAATCATGCCAAATTCTATACTTTATATTTACTCTGATAAATTATATATTTTCAATGAAATTTCAAATTCTTCATCCCATAATAAAATAATTTTTAACATCACTAGTAAAGTCGTATTATTTTAAGATACTTTAATTCATTAATAAAATCCTCATAACTTTATTCACTTTCATTAGTTAAAGATATTTACTAGACTCTCTTTTTTGCACATGTGCAAATTTTAGCATGTGCATTTATTTGCACATGCATATATTTACAATCAAAAAAAATCTGAGTTTAAGAGTTAGCTTACTACCCTTAAACTCAGATTATTTTATAACTATTATAATTCTTTCAATTGAGAATCAATTTTTGTAAGCATTTCATCTGTTATTTGTCCACCTGACATAGATGCTATCATTGAAAGGCTTTGTCCCATAACCATTTTTATCATAGGATTTTCTAAAACGTCTTCCCCAAGATTTTTAACAATAACTTCTTTTGCTGCATCATTTTCTAATATTTCCTCTAAAGATGATTCTAAACTAAACATAATACTCCTCCTTAATTTTTTTATTTATATATTATAAGAGCAATAATTATGCCAAAAATAATTCTTCACTTATACTAATTTTTCTGTATTTAAGAAATCCATTATCCATAATTAATTCAATTGCTTCAATTTCCTCTAGATATTGAACATATGACTCAAGCATAAATACTATCTTGGAATACTTATATGTGGTATTAATGTTGATTTTCCAATTTTTCATAATAGTTTTCATAATGTCTTCCATTGTCATATCACCCTCTATAACATCATATAATTTTTGGGCTCTATTCTTATAGAAGTTTATATTATCAGTTATTAGTTTAGTAATATCATCATACACCCCTTTATGAGCCACTATATATTTACTATATTTTAAGTCATTAAGTTTTTCTTTACTTTTCAGATCTTCTTTTAATATAAATGCATAAGGCATTTTTGCACCTTTCATAACTTCATAACTTATAAGAGAATCTCCTACATAAGCAACATCGTCGGGTGTGATTATGCAAATATGAGCAGGACTATGCCCTGGTGTATGAAAAATTCCAAACTCTATACCACATATTTTTATGGTATTTTGATTTTCAAAAATCTTAACATCCGTTTCACAAACCATATCCCCATAATGCTTATCTATATTGGATAATGTTTGTTTATTGTAAAAAGCCTTCAAATTTATTGTAGAACTACAAAAAAAAGCTTCATATGCTGGCATAGCAATAATACAATTATACTTATTTTTTAAGTATGCATTATTTCCTACATGGTCTATATGAGCATGACTATTAATTATCGCCTCTACCTTAAAGTTATTTTTTTCTAATATTTCCTCTATTCCTACTCTCTCTCCCCTTGCCCAGCCAGAATCTAACATAATAATTTCTTCCTCATTAATTTTATAAAAAGGTATATATGTCATTCCAGTATCTATACAAAAAGTATTTCCTTTAACTTTTTTTATCTCCAATATATTCACTCCATTTCTATATATTTTCATTAGCTTTATTCATCTTAATTACCATCACTCACTAAAGTTTATACTATTCCCCATATAAGTTCAATATTTTTCAGTCTTCGAATTTATTCATAATAAAAAAGGCAAGAAGCCCTACATGTTAGTTCAAAATAATTTAAACTTTTAGTAGTTTTTCTTACCTTTAATTTCTCATATCTTTATTATTTAATAAAATCACAGTATCTTTAATTTTAGATTAATTAATTTGCTTGCACTACATTGTAATAATATCCTATTTATATATTTTTACCCATACAATGATTGTATCTGAACTAACGCTATTTCATACTTATGCTATCAAATTATCAAATCTAATGTTATATACTTCTTTTTCTATTTCGAAAAAACATGTCCAACATAATATACAGTAAAGCTACCGAGCAAAATAATACTGCCCCCGTATAAAATATATCGGTTAATATAGAACCTAAAAGTGCTCCAAAAATAAAACAAGTTATTACCAAAAGATATTTTCCTGCATTTACAAGATACTGTCTTTCTTTCGTTTCAAAATACAGAGAAAACGCAGATGATGATTTTATCAGATTTCCTGTGCACATCGTAGAAGCAAAGGCAAGCCCGTGAACTTTCTTAAAAGCTTGTACCTGTAATGCACACACAAAAGCAATAAGTACATTTGCAAAAGAATCAAATCGTTGCGCTGGTAAAAATCCAACTAATGTTAACACTAAAATTTCCACTAATAACACTCTCTGTCTCCAGTAAATAATGGGTTTATTTGTTTGATTATTCCTACTAAAATATTTTCTGCGAATAAAATCAACCAGTTGTATGCCAATAAAATACGACAAAATCGGTATAAAATAATGCAACGCTTGAATATAATTTCTTTCGATTAAATTGATACCGAACAGAACCATATTGCCTGTTTCCGCATTTGCAAAAACACCACCTCTCCCCAGATATGAGTATGCATCAAGAAAACCTCCTACCATAGCAAGCAACAGTGCAGTTTTAAGTTTTTCGGCTAACAAATCATATTTTTCCATGTAAATTTCACCACCCGAACCAATAAATTTTTTGACTGTGAAATTTTTTCCACAGCCAAAACTATCAGAGCACGTTCTATTTATATTCTCTCACTCTTGTAAACCCCTGTCCACCGACCTCACTAACAGAATTTATAATAATAAAACAGTCCGGATCTACTTCATTAATTTTCTGTCTAATATTAAACAACTGACGCTGGGAGAAAACGAAAAGTACAGCTTTTTCAGTCATTTTTTGATATCCTGTTTCTATATTCACAAGGGTTGTACCAATATTATTAGCTATTAGCAAATCACGAATTTTCTCATATTTCGGAGAAATCACAAAAACCTGAGTTTTAGAAGCACCAGAAACTGCCATATAATTTAATACAATTGATATAATTATTGTGTTGATAATTCCATACAAAATCTGTTCTATATTTGAATATGGTAGTTGAATTACTAAAACACTAAGATTCATTATCAGCATACCTTTGCTTATAGATAGTCCAGTCAGTTTATTTACTATAATAGGTGGAATATCCGCACCACCTGTAGATGCTTCCTCCCCTATAATTAAACCAACACCTAACCCTGCCATTAATCCTGTCATTATTGCACATAGCAACAAATCATCACTTATATGTGACATGAATTCAATTCGCGAAAATAAATCTAGGAAAACCGGCAACATAATTGTGGAAATAATTGTCTTTGCAGCAAATTTACCACCTAGTATCCACAAGCCGAAAACAAATGTAACCACATTTATAATTATCACCACTAAGGATACGTCGATTCCAAAGAAATGATTTACAGCCATACCAATACCAGATACTCCACCAACTAATATACCTGTTGGTAAAATAAAACAGTTAATAGCAAGTGCTGTAATCACATTTCCCATAATTATTTTTGCATAGCTTAATATTTTTTTATTCATTGTACTTCCCCATTTTCTTTAATTTGTTTATTTTGTTGCAAATCAAAGTCTCAATTATTTTATCTATATCATTATACAGTAAATCATTACTACTTTCTATTCAAATATACTAATTAGTACTACTGCAGCACCTATCTAAGCACTTGTCAATTTTTTACAATCTATTAACTATGTCCGAACCATATGGCGAACATTCATTCTTTATTTGATATAGAAATAACAGCTTCAGCTACTGCATTAGAAACAGCTTCATTAAATACGCTAGGCACTATATACTCCTCATTTAATTCATCATCTTTTATTAAGTCTGCAATTCCTTTTGCTGCCTCAATTTTCATCTCATAACTTATATTCTTAGCCCTAACGCTTAAAACTCCCTTAAAAATTCCTGGAAAAACTAAAACATTATTAATCTGATTTGGAAAATCTGACCTTCCTGTTGCTATAATTCTAGCCCCAGCTTTTTTTGCTTCTTCTGGCATTATTTCTGGAGTGGGATTAGCTAACGCAAAAACTATGCTATCTTTATTCATACTTTCTACCATTTCTTTAGTTAATACATTTCCATCTGAAACGCCTATAAATACATCTGTATTTTTAATTATAGATGCTAAATCACCTTTTAGTAATTTTTTATTTGTAATCTTTGCTATTGCTTGCTGAGGCTCATTTAATGTAGTATCTCCTGCAACTATTACACCATTTATATCACATAACACTATATTCTGCGCTCCAGCTGCCATTAAAAGCTTAGCTGTTGCAATACCTGAAGCCCCTGCTCCATTTATAACAATTTTTATTTTATCAATAGTTTTATTTACTATTTTGAGAGCATTGAATAAACCTGCTAAAACAGAAATAGCAGTGCCATGCTGATCATCATGATATACTGGTATATCTAGTAACTCTTTCAATTTATCTTCAATATAAAAACATTCTGGAGCTTTTATATCCTCAAGATGTATCCCACCAAATCCTTGTGCAATATTTTTTATAGTGTTTATTATGTCATCTGAATCTGTAGAATCTACACATAATGGTATTGCATTTATATTTGCAAATCTTTTATGAAGTAAAGCTTTCCCTTCAACTACGGGTAGTCCTGCTAATGCTCCTATATTTCCAAGTCCTAATACCGCTGTTCCATTTGTAATTACTGCTACTGTTCTTCCCTTTATTGTATACTCATAAGCTTTTTCTCTATCTTTACCAATTTCCAAACATGGTCCTGCTACCCCAGGTGTATATGCTAATGCTAGATCATCTTCATTTGCCACAAACATAGTTCCAACAACATCCAACTTACCTTTATTTTTTTTATGCACTTTTAAGGATTCTTCTTTCACACTAATACCCATAATATTTCACCCCCATCTTCAGATTTAAGATTTTCTTAGAATATCTTTCTCATATCCTTATTATTTTAATTAATTGAGTTTAACAAATTACTATCCAAATATACTAAGCAAAACTCCTGCAGCTACTGCAGAGCCTATAACTCCAGCAACATTTGGTCCCATAGCATGCATAAGTAAGAAGTTTGAAGGATTCTCTTCTTGTCCAACCTTCTGTACAACTCTTGCTGCCATTGGCACTGCTGAAACTCCTGCTGCACCTATCATTGGGTTTATTTTCCCTCTGCTTAATTTACACATTAATTTACCAAATAGTACTCCTGATGCTGTTCCTACTGAGAATGCGAATAATCCAAGAGCAATTATTTTTAATGTTGTAGGATTTAAAAAAGTTGTCGCATCCGCCTTTGCTCCTACTGTAATTCCAAGGAAAATTGTTATTATATACATAAGTGAGTTCTGAGCAGTTTCCACAAGCTTTGGAACTACACCTGATTCTTTAATTAAGTTACCAAACATAAGCATACTTATAAGTGGTGCAGAAGATGGCAGTAACAAGATAACAAATATTGCAACTATAACTGGGAAAATAACTTTTTCAGTTTTAGAAACAGTTCTTAATTGCTCCATTTTTATTACTCTTTCTTCTGGTGTTGTTAAAGCTCTAATTATTGGTGGTTGGATAATTGGTACTAACGCCATATATGAATATGCTGCTAGCGCAATAGGTCCAAGTAAATCTGGTGCCAATTTTGATGTTAAGTATATTGCAGTAGGACCATCAGCTCCACCTATTATCCCAATTGCAGCTGCTGCCGCACCATCAAAACCAAGTAATATAGCTCCTATAAATGCAAAGAATATTCCAAACTGAGCTGCTGCCCCTAGTAATATACTTTTAGGATTTGCTATTAATGGACCAAAGTCCGTACAAGCACCCACACATAGGAATATTA
>DAOUPR010000119.1 GCA_030626065.1 Clostridium sp.
AAATTCATTATTTTCAACTGCTAATCCCTACAATGAACAGATAAACTACTTATTTTTCAAAAGAAAATGAAAGTTAACTCCTGAAACTTGCAAGCATTTTTAATTTATGCACAACCTGCTAGGGGTCTTAGTGAGGAAGCAAAGCTGACGAACTTTTACACAACAGGAATATAATCAACTTGAAATGGGGAAATGGTATCATTTTGAATATAAGTATAATAAATTAATGCCTAATGATTATACAGTTATTTTGTTAGAAGAGCAAAAAGAATAGTTTTAAAATGATTCGCATGTTTCAAAGATTATGGCGTGGTTGTAATAAAGAATGAATGATATAGGAGGATTATTATGAATGATAAATTTTGTAAAATGATGCTATTAGGAATACTAATATGTTTAATAATTATTATTTTAAAACCTGTTAATATCCAAGTTTCTTCACCAAATTCTAATATTAGTCCAAGCGTTGAACCAAACATTCACGTTAATTCAGGTGAGGAAATTATACAACTTGCACCTAATAGAATTGCTATTGTAGATAATAGGATTAATTCTGGAATGAGAGGAACTATTTTAATTTTTGACTATGATGAAGACACTAAGAAATTTAATTATATGGGGACTATGAACTATGCAGATTATTTTAGAAATCCAAATAAATATAGAATACCTACCCAGTAACAAGTTTCTAAATACAAAATATTCATAAATTACGAATTAGCAATAAATATTAGGCAATAAGTGAAGGGAGAAAATAAGTGAAATATAATAAATATTTGGGTTATGGTATATTAACTTTCTTAATTGGATTTATAATAACATTTTTACTTGTTGGTATTTTTGATCAACCAAGTGGTGGAGAATTAACAACATCAATTTTTAATTCTGGAATTATGGCGATAGTATCTACTATACTGTTTCTTTGCGCAGTAATTGTAATATGCACTTTAATGCTTATAAATGCTATAAAGAATAAAAAATAATATGAATTTGCAAATTGAAAGAAGTTAAACTATGAAAAATGTAGTTTAACTTTTTTATTGTATAAATTATATCGCCAGGAGGTGAGGCAGTGATAGCAAGCTCGCCCTAAGGCTCACTACTTCCTGTGGGGCCCCAATATTACCCAAATATATCAAATAGTTTAATAGAAAAAGTAATAAAATAGTATTTATATATAAACAAAAAACACTGGTTGTGAATTACAACCAGTGTTTTTTTCTAAGTAAAATATATACTATACCAACAGTAGCTCCCAACAAATGAGCTAATTCGGAAATATTATTAGCAATAAAAATTCCGCTATATACTTCTTTAGCTAGGAATAAAACAGCTATAAAAATAAATGTAAGAGGTATTCTATTTCCCTTCATATTTGTAAAAGAAGTTAAAACAATCATCATAAATACAATACCACTGGCACCAAGTATACCACTATGAAAAAGAAGAACTTGTACAAGTCCTGTAAGAATAGTAGTAATAATAATTAATATCAATAAAACCTTTGAAGAATACTTTTCTTCTAGCATAGGACCAATAAGTAGAAAAATAGACATATTTCCTAATAAATGATCAACTGATGCATGTCCTAGCGGATAAGAAAATAAAGTAAATAAACCTATTAAAGAAAAGCCACCTCTATAAACAAAAAAATTGTTAATTAAGTCTATAGGAAGTATTTTATCAATAAAAAAAACAGATATTGCTATTATAGATATTGTCAAAACTAAGGGTGAATTATATTCAATCTTATTAAATATTTTTTTCATAAGTAACCTCCTGTGAATAATGGGTGAATTTTCTTTTATTATATATATAATAAATAGAACATGCAAGATTAAACCAATTATTCACATAAACTGATAACAAGTTCGGCCAAGGCTCATAATTTCCCCAGGGGTCCAAACTTTGGGGACCAAATTTTAGGAGGAAAATTCATTGAGAAAATGTGAAGTGTGTGGATGTAAATTTACATGTAAAAAAAATAATGAATTACACAATATGGATAATGTAAATATTGCGATATCAAAAGAACTTAATATAGAGGATCATATCGTAACAGAGGATGAAATGAAAAGGCTTAATGTTGCTCTTAATATGATTACGGACCAAGAGCGTAAAATTATTAAAAAGTTCTATTGGTACAAGAAAAGCTTTAGAGCTCTAGCTAGGGAAAATAATTTGAATTATAGAAAACTAATAGGGGATAAAAACAAGGTTATAGAGAAAATCAAGGGGATGATGGAAGAATGATTTATTTAGAACTATCTATCAAAGATGGTAAATATTTAAATGCAACAATTTCCAAGATTAAACTTATGAATTTAAATGATGTTGAAAAAATATCTGATATAGAGAAAGATACAAGAACCACTAGACCATAAGGCTTATATGAATTATTTGATGAACTTATTTCTAAGGGGAGCTGCTTATCTTATCTTAAAAGTAGCAAGCTCGCCCTAAGGCTCACTACCACCCCAGGGGTCCAAATATTACCATAAACAAGCTATCTAAAAAGTTCCGAAAAAAGCTGTTTTTTCTTGTTCTTTAGGAAATAATAACTGGATAAATTGAGGATATAAAGTATTATAAAAATGAGTATGAGATTGTGTGTTATTGCCTAATGGATAACCATGTACATTTATTGTTACATACTTATGATAAGCATATTAACTATTTTATGAAAAGAATAAATAGTATATATCCAAGGTATTTTAATAATAAGTATAATTATTGTGGACAACTAAGATAAACTTTACGTAAACTTAGTGTAGGATTGTACAAAACTCGATGATTTTACGAGTTATGTACAATTCTACATTTATGTTGAAGTAGTTTATATACATTTATGAAAAAAGATATTTTTCTGAAATTGTAGAAAGTGATTCTCAAATGTTAGAAACTAGCAGGTACATACATCTAAATCCTCTAAGAGCAAATATGGTGGATAAGCCAGAAGATTATAATTGGAGTAGTTATTCCATGTATATTGGTGACAAGAAGGAAAAGTTTATTAATTCATCTATTATACTTAATTATTTTAATGTTAGTGATAGAAGGAAAGAATATAAAAGTTTTGTTGAGCAAGGGGTTAGGTATCCAGGTAATTCAGATAAATTAGAACTTATAAGAAAGTAATCCCTTGCCGATATTTATTTTCATTTATTATTAAAGATAAGCAAGGTTTTTAGTTTATATCCTTGATAGAATACTCAGAGTTATTTACATTTATAGAAAGTATTTATAAATTATTAATTAGCAACGGTGCTTCTTGTGAGGAGATGTTGGCGACGAACTTGCTTTAAGTTTACCTTCCTCATAGTAGTCACCTCTATATTTTAAAATTATATACGAGGTTTTATTATACATAACAAATTCAATTTGGGACATAATCATAAGCGGTATACTAAGACATTATCATAAATCAATCAGATATCTACTGTTTTTTTGAATAAAGTACTTGACATAAACTACAGATTATTTTACATTAATATTATTTACATACAAAGTTATAGTATTTGGGATGGAGGGCTGTTATGGTAAAGTTAATTGATATAGCAAATAAGGCTGGAGTATCAATATCGACTGTTTCCAATGTACTTAATGGAAAGAGTAATGTTGGAAAAGAAACAAGGGAAAATATCATTAAACTTTGTGAGGAGATGAATTATGTTCCAAATATGGCAGGTAAAAATCTCAAATCATTAGAAAACAAGACGGTTTTGTTCACATTTAATGATTTTGATAGACCTTTTTATTTAAAAATTATTGCTGGGATTAGTGATTGTGTAAACCACTATGAATACGATTTATTAATCTGTACTGAAAAAGCTCTTGAAAAATATATGAATCTTAGTATGACATGTGGATGTATTAGCTTAGATCAAAGAATAACAAATGATAAAATAGAGAAATATGCAAACGAGGACTATCCAGTTGTAGTAATTGATAGAGTATTAGATAATCCTTATATAAAATGCATGATTGTAGATAATTATAGTTCTATGAGTATACTAGTACAAGGATTGGTGGATAGAGGATATCGTAAATTCGGATTCCTTGGAGGAATAGAGCATACAGCAGATAATCGTGAAAGATATCAAGCTTTTTTAGACGTATTAGAGAAAAATAATATTAATTTTGAACAAGAGAATTATTATAGTGGAAACTATAAAGAGGAAAGCGGATATCGAGCGGCTAAACTTATGCTACTTAGTGGTCGTATACCTGAAGTTTTAGTGTGTGCAAATGATAGTATGGCAATAGGCGCAATTAAAGCTTACAAATCTGCAAAAAAATCTATTCCAAATGATATTGCAATCACTGGGTTTGACGATGGTGAAACAGCAGCCGCAATGGGATTAACAACAGTAAAAATACCTGATTATGAACGGGGATATTTAGCCACAAAAGCACTTATTGAAAATATTCGTGGAAAGAAAAATATGGATATATTTAGAATTAATTCAGAAGTTGTTTGGAGAAAGACAACAAAGAAAAAAGAAAGCTCTACATTTTAGTGAAAAAATAGTTTTACTAAAATGTAGAGCTGTTTTTTACAAAAAAGAGGGATGGATTTAGGAAATATGGGATTATAACGTTCATATTAATAAAATATATTTCATATTAATAAAATATATTTCATATTTTAAAAAGTATTGACATTTATAATGAAAACGTTTATTATTTTAGTATAACGTTTTACTAAATTACTTATATTAAATCAGGAGGGGAATTTAATGAAAGTTAAAAAAGTTTTATTATTATTATTAACTGTGACAATGTTAGCAGGAGGAGTATTAACTGGATGTGGAAATTCAACACAAGACACATCAACTGATGGAAATGATACTACAGTGGAGTCGGTTGATAAAATTGTTGTTTTTCAATCCAAAGTAGAGATTCAAGATCAGTTGGAAAGTTTAGCAAAGACATATGAAGAAGAAACAGGCATTGAAGTTGAGGTCTGGGGAACAACCGGAGATGATTATTTCCAACAACTTAAAATTAAATTAGGATCTGATGAAGGACCAACAATTTTCTCAGCTTCACCAGGAGCTGAGGCTGCACAAATTGAAGCATATGAAGCAGACTTAAGTGATGTATCATTTGTTGATAAAATAGCTGATGGTATGGCTTACACTTCAAATGGAAAAACATATGGTATTCCATACACAGTAGAAGGATTTGGTCTTGCATATAATAAAGATTTGTTAGACGCTTCTACAATTACAGATACTGATTCGTTTATTAAAATGATGGAAGATAGTAAGGCACAAGGTGTAAATGGATTTGGATTATCACAAGAAAGTTATTTCTTAATTGGACACATTTTGAACACACCATTTGCAGTACAAGCTGATCCAAATCAATGCTTAGAAGACATTATTGCTGGGAAAGTAGAAATGAAAGATATTGAAGCATTCCAAGAATTTGCAAAAATTTATGAGAGTGTTAGAGATAATTCGTATAATCCATTAGAAGCAAATTATGACAAAGAATGTGGTGATTTTGCAACAGGAAAAACAGCATCTATACACCAAGGTAACTGGTGTGCTAGCATGTTTGAAGATTATGATATAGATTTTGAAATGGGAATGGCTGCATTACCTATTACAGGTAATGACAAATTAGCAGTTAGTGTACCAACTGCATGGTTTGTAAACTCACAAGCATCTGAAGAAGAAATTCAAGCAGGAAAAGATTTCTTGAGTTGGTTATATACAAGTGAAACAGGAATTGACTACTTAATGAATGAGTTTGGATTTATTCCTGTTGTAGAAGGAATGGAAAACCAAAATCTTAATTCGCTTTCCCAATCTGTTGCAGACTTTACACAACAAGGAAATACAATTGGTTGGTCTACAAATTATTGGCCTGCAGGTATTGTAGATGTATATTTAGTTCCAGTTGCTGAAGAGTTCTTTACAACAGATATGTCAACTGATGAATTTTTGGAAAAATTAAACGAAGCATTTGTCACAGCTGGAAATAAATAAGAATCCTTTAGAGCTCGACAATAAAAGTTGAGCTCTTTTGTTATATATTAGGAAAGTCACTTTTACGATGAAAGGAGTATAAAAATGACAAAAAAGAAACGAAAAAATGTTGCATGGTATATCTTGTTTACCCTGCCATTGCTAATAATTTTTTGTATAACAGTAATTATTCCATTTTTTGTTGGTATTAAATATTCGTTCTATAGATGGGATGGATTGTCATTAAATCCAAAAGTTTTTGTGGGATTAGATAATTATAAAAAGATTTTCAGTGATGGTAGATTTCTTTCTACAGTATCTCACACTGTGGTATTTACTGTAATAGCAGTGATAGTTATTAATGTACTAGGATTGATATTTGCATTGATTGTAACTACAAAGTTAAAAGTAAGAAATGTATTAAGAACAATGGTTTTTGCACCTTATTTAATTGGAGGATTGATACTTGGGTATATATGGAAATTTATTCTAGGGGATGCTTTTACAACTATTGGGAATCTTATTGGATTTGATAATGTGTTTTTTAATTGGTTATTAGATCCTAAATTCGCTTTGTACGGTATGATTTTAGTATCTACATGGCAAATGGCTGGATATATTATGATTATTTATATTACTGGTATTCAAGCAATACCTGAGGATGTTTTAGAAGCAGCCTCTATTGATGGATCAAACTACTGGCAAAAATTATTTAAAGTGAAATTTCCATTGTTAATGCCTTCATTTACAATATCTATATTTATGACATTATCAAACTGTTTTAAAATATTTGATGTAAACTTTTCATTAACAGGTGGAGGACCTAGTAATGCGACTGAAATGTTTGCAATGAATATTTATAATGAAATTTATTCTTTAAATAATTTTGGTTATGGACAGGCAAAAGCAATTGTTTTCTTCTTAATTGTGGCTGTAATTACGTTAACACAAGTATTCATTACTAAGAGAAAAGAGGTGTCAATGTAGTGAAAAAAGCAAATGAAATAATTATAAATGCTTTAGCTATCTTATTTGGATGTTTATATCTTTTTCCAATTTACATTGTTGTTGTAAACTCTTTTAAAAATAGATCAGAACTATATGAAAATATTTTATCTTTTCCCAAAAGCTTCTCATTTGAGTATTATATTGAGGCATTGAATAAGATGGAGTTTTTAAATGCTTTTAAAAACTCACTTGTTGTGACTATTGTATCAATTTTATTTATTATTTTGTTGGGATCTATGACAGCTTGGATGTTGGTTAGAAATGATCATATAGTTAGCAAGATAATATTTGCAGTTTTAATTGCAACAATGCTAATTCCATTCCAGACTATCATGATGCCATTAATGCAAGTAGTAACAGGATTGCAAAAGATACTAGGCATAAAAATAATTGATACACTTCCGGGACTTATATTTTTGAATATTGGATTTGGTGCTAGTATGGCAGTGTTTTTATATCATGGATTTATAAAATCAATTCCAGTTTCATTAGAGGAAGCAGCACAAATTGATGGATGTAGTAAATTAGGTATATTCTTTAGGATAATATTTCCTATGTTAAAACCAATAACGGCTACAGTAACTATTTTAGATGTAATCTGGATTTGGAATGATTATCTTTTACCATCTTTGGTATTGACAAGTAAGGGAAATCGTACAATACCACTTTCAACAGCATCGTTTTTTGGACAGTTTACGATTCAATGGAATATGGCAATGGCAGGATTAACATTAACAATAATTCCTGTGATTATATTCTACTTAGTAGCTCAAAAACATATTGTTAAAGGTATAGCGACAGGTTCAGTAAAATAAATGAAAAAAATTAAAGATATTGGAGATAGACTATGAAATATATAGTAGATAATTTTTCGTTGAATAATGAGGATTTGATGTTTTATGAAACTATTTTTCATAATGCAAATGGATATTTAGGAGTACGTTCTAATTTTGAAGAAGGTTATAAAGAAGGATACGATTCTATTAGAGGAATGTATATAAATGGGTTTTATGATTTTGTACCAATGAATCAAGCAGAAAAACTTTGTGGATTAATTGAAGAAAAGCAGACAATGTTAAATGTTGCAGATACACAGACGATTATCTGCAATATAGGAAACGAACAATTTGATATGTTTCATGGTACTGTAGTGCATTCGAATCGTATTTTAGATATGGAAGAAGGATACACAACTAGAAATGTAGAATGGATTTCTTCAGATAAGATGAAATTTAAAGTTTCTAGTAAACGAGTGGCATCAATAGAATATAAAAACTTATTTGTTATGGAATATTCAATTACATCTGAAAATTATGATGGAGAAATTGAATTAGAATCTTGGCATGAAGGTAAAGTTGAAAATTATTACAATCCAAACGACCCAAGAGTGGCTGGTGAAAAATTTCAACATCTATGGATTGATGAAATAGATTACAAAGATGACATGTCCCATATTATTGCAAGCACATCAAGATCAAAATTACAGGTTTGCTCAATTGTTAAGAATCAGTTGAGTAAAGTGTGTGAGAAAATACAGGATATAGGCGAAAGCTATATAAAAGAGAAAATTAAATTTTCTATTTCCAAAGGAGAAAAGGTTACACTCCTAAAATATACAATATTGAATGATTCTTTGAGAGAAAAAAAACTATTACAAAATTCTATAAACTTGATGAATCATATACTAACATTACCAATTGAAAAGATATATCAGAGACAAAAAATAGAATTAGGGGAATATTGGGATAATGCTATGATACATATTCAAGGTGATGATAGCTTAAATAAGGCTTTACAGTTTAATTTATATCAGCTGTATCAATCAGCTGGAAGAGATGAGTATTGTAGTATTGCAGCTAAGGGATT
>DAOUPR010000261.1 GCA_030626065.1 Clostridium sp.
AAAATCGACTAAAAGGTATACACTACGAAACTTTATTTATACTTGTTCAAAATCTCGATGAATTTAAGAGTTTTGGACACGTATAAGTAAATAGTTGAGTTGGAAACCTTAGGTTTAAATAAAAAATTTCCGAAGAATGAGGAAATTATCCATTACTTCACACTACACTCTTCACATTTCACACTATTAATAAAAATATGTTATAAATTAATAGTTCTTTAAAATATAGCTATTTTTTAAGAGAAGAAGCTATACTCTTTCCGGCTTGTATTCCAGAGGACCATGCCCAGTGAAGATTATATCCACCACAATCACCATCTACATCTAGTATTTCTCCTGCGAAATAAAGCCCAGGAGTAATTTTAGATTCTAAGGTATAAGAATCTACTTCATGTGTATTTACTCCACCTACAGTTACTTGAGCATTATTAAAACCTTTAGTATCAGTGATTTTAAACTTCCATTCTTTCATAAGTTTAAGTAAATTCTTTCTCTCTTTGTATTCTAAGGACCAACAAGGTTTATGAATGTCTAAAATTCCTGCTTCTTTTATAATTATAGGAATAATTTTCTTGTTTACAATGCCAATCAAAGAATCAAATATACTTCTGTATGAAAAAACACCCCACTGATTCTCAAGAAAATCAACTAAATCTTTTTCAGAAAAATTAGGCATCATATCAATTGATAATTCTAGGTTGCTATTCTTAGTAATTTCCTGAGTAACAAATCTGCTTAACTGAAGTATTGGTGGACCTGAAATGCCGTAGTCCGTAAAAAGAATTTCACCAAAATCTTTTTTAATAACAGAATTATTTACAATTAATGAAGCAAAACCATCGAATTTGACACCTGAAATTGATTTGAGTTTTGCATAGTCTAATTTTAACTGAACTAAAGCGGGTAGTGGGGATATTATAGAGTGACCTAGTTTTTTTGCAAGAATGTATCCTGAACCGTCGGAACCTGTTTTAGAATAAGTTTTTCCACCTGTACAAATTAAAAGTTTATTACAAGTAAATTCTTCTTCATTTGCGCAAAATATAATAAAGTTAGTTTTGGTTTTATTTATATTAATAATATTATGATTAGAATATACAGGAATTTCACGTTCTTCTAAAGACATTAAAAAAATATCTACTACTGAAGAGGCTTGTAGTGACATAGGATACATTCTGCCCTCACTTAAAGTAGTAAGATTTAAACCAATAGAAGAAAAAAAGTCTTCTATAGTAGAGGGTGAATAGTTTTCTATTATACTATTAGGAAAAGAATCAAGACTACTATGATAGTTTTCAATAGTAAGATTAGCATTAGTTATATTACATCTACCATTTCCTGTAGTTAAGATTTTCTTCCCTATACGAGAATTTTTTTCGATAATGGCTACATCTACTCCTAAGTCCTTTGCTATTATTGATGCAGAAAGTCCAGCAGGACCACCGCCGATTATAATTAAATCATGGTACAAAATAACATCTCCTTTTACAAGCTAGTTATTACTAGCTATGTTTTAAAATTGCATAGATTAAATTTCAGTAATGTATATCTTATGCTACGCAAAATGGAATATTTAAATAAAAGATTTCCGAAGAATGAGGAAATCATCCTTAATTGTGCATTGTGCATTGCTTTTAATCTATTTTAGTTTAAAAATTAAAATATGTAAATAATCAAATAGAAACATGGAATACTAATAATGAATTATTAGTTAATTAAATGAATTTTATACTAATAAAACAAATTAAATGTTGAAAAAAAAGTTATTTATAAGTATAATCATAATAACATTAGAAAATTCTTATGTTGTTAATAACATATACTAATAGGAGGTCTATATATGATTACAAAAGAAATGACTATAGGGGATTTAGTAAGACAATTCCCACAAAAAGCAGAGATACTTATGCAATTTGGTATGATGTGTGTTGGATGTCCTTCAGCACAAGGTGAATCTATAGAAGAAGCAGCAATGGTTCATGGAATGGATTTACAAAAATTATTAGATGCATTAAACGCATAAAAATAACTACTAAAGATGAGACAGCGCGATAGCGTTGTCTTATTTTATATGTATTTCAGGGGGATAAGATATGGCTGGAGTTGTTACTGAAAAAAAATTTGATGTTCATTATTCACAGGTAGATTTATATAAAAGAATTAAAATAACTAATACTATGGATTTTTTTAATGATATTGCGGCATATCAAAGTGAAACACTTGGTATAGGAATTGACTATTTAAAACAAAATAATCTTGGGTGGATACTATTAAAATGGGAAATTGATGTAATAAAGTTACCTACATATATGGAGCAGGTTATTGTAATGACACAACCTGTAGGCGCTAAAAAGTTTTATGCTTATAGAAATTTTGAGATAAGAGATTTAAAGGGTAATATTTTAGTGAAAGCAAAATCACTATGGGGTCAAATTGATATTAAAAATATGAGACCTATTCGTATTGCAGAGAATACGCTCGAAATATATCAAATTGAAGACCAAAAAGTTGGAGCTTTGAAATTTGATAAAATTTCAGATTGTAAGAAAATAGATAATTCAATCACCTTTAAAATAAGATATGGAGATATTGATACTAATGGACATGTAAATAATGAGAAATATATTGCTTGGATGATTGAGAGTGTTCCAAAGGAAATTGTAATAGGTTATTCATTAACTAAACTAAAAATTAATTATAAAAAAGAAACTAAGTATGGAGAAGAGATAAAAGTTTTAAGTGAAATAAATAAAGAAAACAATGAAATTGTATGCATTCATAAAATAATCGATTTAGATGGACAAGTATTAACTGTAGGAGAAAGTTGTTGGGTAAAGGAGTGAAACGCGTGAAAGATCTTAAATTAATTAAAGCAAAAGAAGAAGATTTAGATAGCGTAAGAGAATTGTTTTTGCAGTATGTAGAATCACTTCCGTTTGAACTGGATTTTCAGGATTTTGATAAAGAATTTAGAACTTTACCAGGTAAATATGCAGAGCCTTATGGTACAATTATATTAGCTGTACAAAATAAAGAACCAATAGGATGTATAGCACTAAGAAAATTAGAAGATAATATTTGTGAGATGAAAAGATTATATGTAAAACCAGAAGTAAGAGGTAAAGGAATAGGTATAAAATTAGCTACTGAAATTATTGAGCAAGCTAAAGAAAAAGAGTATAAAATTATGAGATTGGATACTCTAGTTTCAATGAAAAGTGCTGTGAATCTATATAAACAATTAGGTTTTAAAGAAATACGGCCATACATATATAATCCATTAGAGGATGCATTATATATGGAACTTAAAATTAATTAGAAAAGGTAAAAAAATTGGAGGAGTTATTATGTTGGAAATATACGCAGTATCTGACTCTATAGGCGAAACAGCAGAACTAGTTGCAAGAGCAACTGCAAATCAATTTAGTTATCCTATAAATGTTAAGAGAGTTCCATATATTAAGGGATTTCAAGATGTAAATAATTTTATTAATAGTATAAAAGATTGTGAAAACTGTATGGTTGTGTCTACAATTGTATTGGTTGAAGTTAGAGAATTTTTAGTAGAGAGATGCATTGAGCAGGGGATACAAATAGTTAATATATTGGGACCTTGTATCGGGACAGTATCTAGAATAATAAAAACGCTTCCTAATTACGACCCAGGAGCTGTGTGGAAAATTGATGATGATTATCATAGAAAAATAGAAGCTATGGAATTTGCAATGCAATATGATGATAGTAAAGATAATAGTGGTATTAAGCATGCTGATGTGGTTTTAGTAGGCTTATCAAGAACATCTAAAACACCACTATGTATGTATATGGCCAATAAAGGAATTAAAGCTCTAAACGTTCCATTAATGCCAGAAGTAGCAGTTCCAGAAGAATTGTTTGAAATAGATAGAAAAAAAGTAATTGGGTTAACTATAGACCCAATGCAATTAATAGATATTAGAAAGCATAGACTTAATAGATTAAATGCAGATTATAATCATGCAAAAAGAGAAATCGATTATGCAAATGCAGAAAGAGTTCTTGAAGAGTTAGAATTTGCAGAAAGAGTTATGAAAAGGCTTAGATGTCAGGTAATTGATGTTACAAAAAGAGCAATTGAAGATACAGCTCTTATAATAATGGAAAGTTTAGGAATAAATCAAAGAATTTAAATTAAAAAATAAAAAGTTTTAAGAAAAATGTTGACATAAGCTTAAATTTATTGTATTATAAACTTCGTCGGGTTGCGCAGGAAGTATTCTAGTAAACGACAGAAAATTATGTGGCCCCTTGGTCAAGCGGTTAAGACATCGCCCTTTCACGGCGGTAACAGGGGTTCGATTCCCCTAGGGGTCACCATAT
>DAOUPR010000108.1 GCA_030626065.1 Clostridium sp.
AAATAAATTATAGGGGGAAAAGAAATGCAAAAAGATTTAAATGTCAAAACAGAAAGATACAAAATATTAGGAATGCCTGCATGGTTCTTTTTAGTAGCGTGTGTGGTAATATTTGGTGCATCATATCTGGATAAATTACCAGGTGGGATGATTGGAGCATTTGCTTACATGATAGCATTAGGAACTATATTAGGTATCATAGGTAATAATACTCCGATTGTAAAGGATTACCTTGGTGGTGGACCGATAGTAGCTATATTCGGAAGTGCATTTATGGTTTATATGGGAATAATGCCTGAAGGAACAATTACTGTAGTTACAGATTTTATGAAGGGCGGAGGCTTTTTAAGTTTCTATATAGCAGCATTAATTTGTGGAAGTATTTTAGGAATGGATTCAAAGCTTCTTGTTAAAGCCGGTGTACGATATGCTGTTCCTTTAATTTGTGGAGTAATCGCTAGTTTAGGATTAGCTGCTATTGCTGGTGGAATAATTGGTTATGGATGGAGAGAAGCAATACTTCATATTGCTATGCCTATAATGGGTGGAGGAATGGGAGCTGGTGCAGTTCCAATGGCTCAAATCTATTCAAATTATTTAGGACAACCTGCTGAATTTTATATATCTATACTTGTTCCTGCACTTGCACTAGGTAATGTGTTTGCAATTGTAGCTGCTGGCTTACTTGATAAATTAGGAAAATCAAAACCAAAATTATCAGGTAATGGACAATTAATGGCTGACTTTAAATATGAAAAGAAAGAAGACGAAAAGTTTGATATTGAAAAAATGGGAGCTGGATTATTTGTATCAACTGCATTCTTAATTTTAGGAAAGATAATAGCTATATTTATCCCATTACATTATTATGCTTTAATGATTCTTATGGTTGCTATTTGTAAAATATTCAATTTAGTACCTGAATTTGTTCAAGAAAGCTGTAATCAATGGTACAAATTTGTAGCTAAAAACTTTACTCTTGCATTACTTATAGGGGTTGGAGTAGTATATACAGATTTGGGTACTGTTATTGGAGCTATTACTCTTCAATATGTTATTATCGATGCAGTAGTAATCATAGGCGCGATATTAGGAGCTGGATTTGGTGGAAAATTAGTAGGTTTCTATCCAATAGAATCAGCAATAACTGCTGGTCTTTGTATGGCAAATATGGGTGGTACTGGAGATGTTGCAGTGCTTTCAGCAAGTGATAGAATGGAGCTTATGCCATTTGGTCAAATTGCATCAAGACTTGGGGGAGCACTAATGCTTATCATAGGTGGAATTTTAGTTCCATTATTAGCACTTTAATGAGAGGGCTCTTTATGAGCCCTTAATCTTTTATACATGAATTTATTTTTGAAAGTAAGATTAGATAAAGGAGGTTTTACTATAATGAAAATTAAAACATCAAGTAAAGCTGGTACACTAGAGTCAAATGACATACTAGTTATGGTGTTTCCTAATAAGGATAAAGGGATACAATTAGAACTTGAAAGTATTGTAATAAAGCAATTTGAAAAGCAGATAAGAGAGGTCATTTTAGCCAAAATTCATGAAATGGAAATAGAAGACATAATTATTAAAGCTCAGGACAAAGGAGCATTAGATTATACGATTGCTGCTAGAGTAGAAACTGCGATAAAAAGAAGTCTATAAAAATATTTAGAAATTTATTAATCTATAAAGTGGGGATGAAATGATGAAGATGTTTAGAAGAAGTACATTGTTTATGCCTGGAAACAATCCGGGTATGCTCCAAAGTGCCACGGTGTTCGGTGCTGATTCGATTATTTTAGATTTAGAAGATGCTGTTAGTATTTCCGAAAAAGATAGTGCTAGAATTTTAGTAAGAGATGCTATAAAGAATTTAGATTATTCAGAAGTAGAAGTTATTGTAAGGATTAATGCTACCACTACAGAGATGGCTTTCCAAGATATTGATGCTATTGCAAGAGTAAAACCAGATGCTTTAATGATTCCCAAAGCTACTGAAAATGATATGAAAACAGTAGATGAGATTTTAACAAAGATAGAGAAAGAAGAAGGTTTTGAAAAGAATAGTATAAAACTTATTCCTATTGCTGAAACAGCTTATGGGTTAGAGAATATATATGAAATTATCAAATCTTCTAAAAGAACAGTTGCTGTACTTTTGGGTGGAGAAGATTTAACAGCTGATATGGGTATAAAAAGAACTAAAGAAGGTACAGAGATATTTTACGCGAGAAATAAAGTAGCTGTTGCTTGTAGAGCGGCAAAAGTTGATTATATAGATACACCTTTTACTGATGTAAATGATAAGGAAGGGTTAGTTAAGGATACTAAATTAGCAAAAGGTTTTGGAGCTACAGGAAAATCGGCAATAAATCCAAGACAAGTTGATGATATTAATAAAGTATTTGCTCCAAGTACTGAAGAAATTAGATATGCTAAGAGAGTATTAAAAGGCGTTGAAGAAGCAGAAAAAGAAGGAAAAGGAGTATTTGCTATTGATGGAAAAATGGTAGATGCACCTGTTATTAATAGAGCTAAGACGGTTATAGAAAAAGCAAATTTACTAGGTTTGAGTTAGTAATAGGGAGGTACTTTTATGAAGAATATTTTAGGAAGAGAATTACCCAAATATATTGAAGCTTATGGTGAAGTGAAACCTTTTGAAGGGGCATTTGCAAATCTTGATATTAAGGAAAAGAAATCTGTAAAATTAAAATGTGCAATACCTGAAGAAAGTAAGATATTAGAAAGTATATATGTAGCTCTTGAAAAAGTAGAAATAAAAGATGGAATGTGCATATCTTTTCACCATCATTTGAGAAATGGTGATTATGTACTTAATATGGTATTAGACGCTATTGCAAAAAAAGGTGTAAAGGATATTACAGTTGCAGCTAGTTCTATTTTCCCAACTCATGAGCCTATGGTTGAACATATAAAGAATGGAGTAGTTACTGGGATTTATGCAAATTATATGTCAGGTCCAGTAGCGGATGCTGTATCTAGAGGCGAATTAGAAAAAGTAGTTGTGATGCATACTCATGGGGGAAGAGGTAGAGCAATTGAAAGTGGAGATCTTCATATAGATGTAGCGTTTATAGCTGCGCCTACTGCTGATACTTATGGTAATATTAATGGAGTTTCAGGAAAATCAGCTTGTGGTGCTTTAGGATATGCAATGCCAGATGCTCAATATGCAGATAAAGTTGTGGCAATAACTGATAATTTAGTGCAATATCCTGTTGTTCCTATTGAAATAAGTCAAGTTTATGTGGATTATGTTGTGAAAGTAGATAGTATCGGAAACCCTGCTGGAATAGTATCTGGAACTACACAGATAACTAAAGATCCTGTAGGTTTAAAAATAGCTCAAAATACTGCTAAAGTTATAGAAGAATCTGGTCTTTTAAAAGATGGGATTTCTTTTCAAACAGGTGCAGGTGGTATTTCTCTAGCTGTTGCGGCAGAACTTAAAGATATGATGAAAGAAAAAAGTATAGTTGGTAGCTTTGCAGCGGGTGGAGTTACAGGATATATAGTAGAAATGTTAGAAGAGGGATTATTTAAGAGTCTTTTAGATGTACAGTGTTTTGATTTGAAAGCAGTACAATCTTATAGAGATAACGTTAATCATCAAGGAATGGATGCATCTATGTATGGAAATCCTCATAATAAAGGTGCTGTAGTTAATAATTTAGATGTAATGATTTTAGGCGCAACAGAAATAGATACTCAGTTTAATGTAAATGTAACAACCAGTTCAGATGGAACTATTATGGGTGGATCTGGAGGACATAGTGATACAGCTGCAGGTTCTAAATTGGCAATTGTTGTTACCAAACTAGTCAAATCTAGGTTACCAATAATTAAAGATGAAATTATTACAGTAACAACACCAGGAGAAACTGTAGATGTTATAGTTACAGAAATGGGTATTGCAGTTAATCCTAAAAGACAAGATTTATTAGAAAAACTAAGTAAAACTAATCTTCAAATTAAAACAATTGAAGAACTTAAAAACATAGCAGAAAATATCAGTGGAAAGCCACAAAAATTACAGCTTGAAGAAGATATAGTAGCGGTAATTGAATATAGAGATGGTACTGTAATAGATGTTGTGAAAAAAGTACAAGATTAAATAGGAGAATATTTATGAGTGGACTATATTATCCTGAAAAATTAGATTTAACTGATGAATATGAAAGAAAAGAATTAGAAGAATTTTTGGAGAAGTATGATTTAAGGTTTGATAAAGATATTAGTTATTCACTAGTAATAAGAATAGAAGGGAAAATTGTAGCAACCTGTTCGAAAACCCAAAATATATTAAAATGTTTTGCTGTTGCGAAAGAAATGAGAGGAGAAGGCTTAACTTCAATTTTAGTTTCTACAATGTTAGATAAGCTTTTTGAAGAGCAAATTTATCATAGTTTTATTTTTACAAAACCTAAAGAAAAATCAAAATTCAAGTCCTTAAATTATAAACTTATTTATGAAACTGATGATGTGGTTTTATTAGAACATGGCAAATATGATATTAATAAGTATTTAGAAGAAATGAAACTGAAAAATAATATTAATAATGAAGAGAAAACGGCATTAGTTATGACATGTAATCCATTCACCAAAGGACATAAATATTTAATAGAAAAAACAGCTAGTGAAAATAAAAATGTTCTGATATTTGTAGTGGAAGAAGATAAATTTTTATTTCCTTTTAAAACTAGATATCAATTAGTTAAACAAGGAGTAAGCCATTTAAAGAACGTAAAAGTTGTACCGTCAGGAGAATATTTAATATCTTCTTCTACTTTTCCCTCTTATTTTCTAAAGGAAACTTCTGAAATCGGGAAAATATATACTGAATTAGATGGAGGTATTTTTGCTAAGTACTATTGCAGTAAATTCAATATCAAAAAAAGATATGTTGGAGAAGAACCTTACTGTAAGGTTACAAATGAATACAATAGAACATTAGCAAAGGTATTAAAACAGTATAATATTGAATTCTGCGAAATAGAGAGAAAAAAATACGAGGATAAATATATAAGTGCATCCCTAGCTAGAGATTTACTAAAAGATCAAAAATTAGATTTAACTAAGGATATTTTAGCTGAGGTTACATGGGATTTTTTAAATTCAAATGATGGAAAGAGAATAATAGAAAAATTATAATGAGGTTTTTAGTAAAATATGAAGTATAATGCAAAGGATATTTTAGATGCAAGAGAGCAAAGAGTAGAATTTCAAGAAGAATTGATAAGAAAATATAAGAGTACATTAGTTATGATTAGAGTAAATTATCCAGGTGTAAATAAATATAATTATGTTACTGAGGGGATAATTAATGTTGTAAATAAAGAAGTTATAAATATATTTGCTAATGATATACAATATAAAAATTTAAAAGAAACAGCAGAGGGCCCTATAGCAACTGTAGTTGTAGATATGATTGCGGAAGAAGTAAAGAAAGCTACTATTAAAATAGAGGAAAATCATATCTTAGGTAGATTTGTAGATATGGATGTATATGATTTGAATGGAAAATCTTTAAGTAGAACACAGCTTGGATATTCAATGAGAAAATGTTATTTATGCGATGGATCTGCACAAGAATGTGTAAGAGCTATGAAGCATAAACAGAGTGACATTATAGATTATATAAATAATAAATACAATGAATTTATGAGAAGTTAATATTACTTGGAAAAGTAAAAACTGAGTAAATTGAGTAAATTAAGTGAATTGAGTAAAGTAAGAGTTTACTCGAAACTTTGAATTATGAATAAATGAATAAGCATAAACCTCTGTATAACAATGAAAATAGACCTTTAAAAAATTTGGTTTATTTTTAAAATAATATAGAGGTTTATAAAATTTTGTGCAATTAGAGTTGCAATATCAATAAGTTATCCACATTATGACATATACTCTTCCACAAGCATATCCCTTTCGTCGAACATAACACGTTTAGAAAATAAAATAGCACCCAAACTATTAAAATAACTGGTAACGAAAATGGCAATCATTATGGCAATTTGGTATAAAATAGCTGTCATTGGTACACTGCCACCTAATATTTGCCCGGTCATCATTCCTGGAAGAGAAACTAGCCCAACTGTGGCCATAGTAGAAATAGTAGGTTGTATTGTAGCAACAATTGCCTTTTTTAGATGAGGTTTTGTTGCCTCAAACAAATTTGCTCCTAAGGCAAGGTCATAATACACTGTTTCTTTAGTTTCTTTGATTCCTTTATAAAAAGTCATTAGCCCCACTATATCACATTTTAATACATTACCAAGTAACATTCCACCTATAGTAATTATATATTTAGCTTCTAATACATTGTCAATTTTAATAACAAATGTGTTGAAAAATAATAGCATAAGTACATTGGGTATAACCATAGAAAAGAATATTGGGCCAAATAAAAAACGAAGCTTTAAATTTGTGGAATTTGATATGGATATAGTTGCAACAGCCATCATAATAAGCATATAACAACAATTCAAAATCGGGTTGTTCAAATCAAAAATATACTGTAAGTATAAACCAACAATACTTAATTGTACTACCATTCTGATAAGGGAAATAACAATACTTTTATTCAATTTGATATCAAGCCATTTGTTAACAAATAAAATTGGTATAATTAATAATGATAAAAGAAAAACACCATAATAGCTAATATTATCCATATTACCATACCACCTTTCTGAAATTTGTAAGTTCTGACCATTCCTTATCATGACTGATACATATTACGGTTTTTTCGGTATTGGAAAAATATTGGACAACTTTTTCCTTTAATTCTATATCTAAAGCGGATGTAACTTCATCCAGCAGAAAAACTGGGCGGTTTAATAAAATGGCTATGATAATCCCTAGACGTTGTCTTTCCCCACCTGACAGTTCTTCTGTATTTTTATCTAGTAATTCGGTAGAAAAATCAAACTCTTTTGCTAATTCCTTATCAATTTCACCGCTATAATCATTGCCTGAAAAACTACTGATTTCCTGCAATACCTTACGAACGTTACCTTGTCTTAATGTAACATCCTGATTAACATAAGCAAACATTTTCCTTATCTCTTTGGTATCAGAAGAATTGATTTTTTTATTCTTAATAAAGAGGTCTCCACTGTCTTGTTTAGCAAAATTAAGGAGAATTCTGAATAAAGTAGATTTCCCAGCTCCTGATTTTCCTTGAATAAGCACCTTTTCACCTTCATCAATTATTAAATTAAAATCCTTGAGAATTTCTTTTTTACCATACTGTAAATTTAAATTTGAAAAATTAATTAATTCCATTCTCGTCCCTCCTTGATTTTATGTATATAAAGTGATAAACACTAAAGAATTTACAAGGTGTGAATTGTTGACTTTTTCAATAAAAACTGATACAATTTCAGTATTTAACAAAATCGAATTACGATATCTAAGTTCAATATCGAAAATCGATAATATAAGGAAATTATAGCATAGGGGGTATACATATGCAAGAGCCTGTATTAAGAAAATTGTTTTTAGCCTTTATTCAAATACACATTTTGAGTCACGCAAAAAAGGAGCCTGTTTATGGTTCATGGATGATAGACGAACTGAAACATCACGGTTATGAGATTAGTGCAGGGACCTTATATCCTATTTTTCATAATTTAGAAAAGGATGGTCTGCTAACTTGTGAAAAGAAATTGGTAGCTGGAAAAATCAGAAAATATTATTCTATTACAGAAAAAGGTGAACTGATTTTAATACAAGCTAAAGAAAAAATAAAAGAATTGACTGCAGAATTTTAAAATAATATAAATTCTGGTTAAGGGGTGTTATAGGAGGAAAAACGATTTCTTCCTTGTTTCTTAGCACAATAAAGAGCTGAGTCAGCATTTCCTATGAAACCATTTACTTTATCAGTATTATTAGGTATTATACTTGCTACACCAAGGGTTATAGTGACATATTTTTCTACATTGGAGTATGAGTGGGTTAAATTTTGAGTTACTACATTCTGTCTTAATTTTTCGCAAAATTTAATTGCAACATCTAATTCTGTGCAGGGAAGTATTACAGCAAATTCGTCTCCACCATATCTTGCAACAAAACAATCTTTTTGCAAGGAATTTCTAAGGGCTTTTGCAATAGTTTTGAGACATTTATCACCTTCAATATGACCGTAGTTATCATTGTATTCTTTAAAAGAATCAACATCAATGAGTATGATAGATAACGTTTTCTTGTTCTTAAGATGGCGAATCCATTGAGTATTTAAAAATCTATCGAAGCTACGTCTATTAGGTATTTGTGTTAAGGCATCGTTTTTGGATAAAAAGTCTAAAGCTTCATTAGCAAGAAGTAATTTAGTTTCTGTTTTTTGTCTAGTATTAATTTCTTCTTTAAGTTCCTTTGATTTTATTGAATTATTAAGAGCTATTGAGGCATATGAAGAAAGAGTTTCTATTGCTTCTATAGCAGATTCATTAAAGGCATTTTTAATATGACTTTGAATAGATAAAACTCCTATAAGATTTTTATCTACTACTAAAGCTGCATAAATAATAGAATTTATACTATTATTTCTTCTGTAGAAGATATCTTTAGTAGATATATATTTGCCATAATCTTTATTAAAGTCATTAATTACTACTAATTCTTTATTTCTAAGACAGTATGATGCTAGGCTATTTTTATCATTAATAGATTTAGGTGCAAGACACTGTTTTATACCATCTTCAATAAAGTAATTATAGTTAAGTATTTCTTTATCTTTATCATAAAAACCTATACCAAAGGTGTTTGCATTAACATATTTGCGCGCAGTTTCTATTAACAATTCTACTAGTTTATCAATATCAAAGGTAGAAGTCATTTTTCTGCCAAGGTCATTTAAATGCTCCATTCTTTCCATTGTGTTTTGCAGATTTTCTTTTTCTGTTTTTGTTTTTTCAAGAATATTTTGTACTTTTATGCTAGTAGCTCTTTGGTGTATTGATTCAACTTTATACTTCTCAGTATAGTGATTATAAAGCTTTAGATAATGATAACTTTTTTTGCGTTCGCCTATTTTTTCGTATGCATCTGCAATTAGAATACAAATGTCAGCTATATTAGTAGTTAAATTATTGTTTTCACAGGCTTTTAAGGCTTCCTGTAAAAGTTCTATGCCTTTATCATAGTTTTTGTTTTCAGTGATAAATACATAATAATTTTTTAGAATCATAATTTTTGAATAATAACAAGTATATTTATCCGCTAGTGCGAGAGCTCTCTTAAATTTTTTATCGGCATCATCTAAATTATTAGTTTTCCAACTAATAAGGGCGAGTAAGTTAAAAGAGTCTGGAAAAACAGTATAATATTTAAATTTATTAAGTAACTTGAGTCCTTTGATTATGGAGTTATAAGCAGTATTGTATTTCTTATCTAAGTAGTTACAGTAGGCTAAATTA
>DAOUPR010000289.1 GCA_030626065.1 Clostridium sp.
TCTTTATAGATCTACTAACAACAATACCCCCTAAAGAAATAACTGCAATATCTGTTGTTCCTCCACCTATATCTATAATCATATTTCCATTTGGTTTCGTAATATCAAGTCCAGCACCTATAGCACCCGCAATAGGTTCTTCAATTAAGTAAGTTTTTCTTGCACCTGCTTGATTACTAGCATCAAGCACGGCTCTTTTTTCTACTTCTGTTACACCACTTGGGACGCAGACAATTATTCTAGGCTTGAAAAGCATTTTACCAGCTGCTTTATGAATAAAATATTTTAACATTCTTTCTGTAACATCATAATCTGAAATAACTCCATCCTTCAAAGGTCTTATAGCTACAATGTTACCTGGTGTTCTTCCTAACATTTGTCTAGCTTCTTCTCCAACTGCTAAAAGTTTATTATTTTTTCTGTCTATTGCTACTACTGATGGTTCATTTAGTACTATTCCTTTACCTTTTATATAAACCAACACATTTGCAGTTCCCAAATCGATTCCCATATCTGCCCTTAATGAAACCATGATTCTCCCTCCATTTTCTAGTTAATATTTTAGTCATAAAAATCTATTAATTTCAAAAATAGCTACTTTTTAACGTACTCATACTTAGTTAATATTATTCTATATAATAATAATATTTCCTTCATTTTTTAAAATTTTTCTACAAAAACACAAAAAAAAAGAAAATAGGATCATTTTATCCTACTTCCTTTTATATCTTGTATATGGAGTTTTTCCTAATGTTAGTCGTTGATAGCTTTATATTTCATCTTTGTTGCTCTTCCACCTCTTATATGTCTTTCTGCTTTGTTCTTATCAAGAACTAGCTTCACTTTACTTGCTATAAGAGGGTTTATCTTAGGAAGACGTTCTGTCACATCTTTATGTACAGTACTCTTACTAACTCCAAAAATATTAGCTGTTTGTCTAACTGTTGCTCTCTTATTAATAATATGATTTGCGATTTCTAATGCTCTTTCTTCAATATAATCTTTCAAATGTCCAACCCCCTTTGCCGATGTTTTGCGATAATTTCAGAGTCTTTATACATGTCTATGCATTTAAAGAAAATAATAGAACAAATCTTTAACAATCCTATTTTTTTATTGAATATTGGGTAAATATAGCATCGGATCAACATGCTTTCCATTTTTAATAACTTCAAAATGCAAATGTGACCCTTCGTTGGCTTCAAATCCTACTCCTTTTCCTACTCCGCTTATCGGATTTCCTTTTTTTAATTGCTGTCCTACCTCAACCATTTCATCAGTTGAAACACAAGCATATCTTGTAACTAATCCATCTCCATGGTCCAGTGTTATTATTATTCCTAGGGCAAAATCACTTTTAATAGATGATATAATTCCATCTAATGCCGCTTTAACTACACTTCCTTCTCTTGTACTAATGTCTATTCCATTATGAGTGGTCCATTGCTCTAAAGTTTTTGAATAAACTAATTTATCCATTGCAAATTCTGTTGTGATTGTCCCATTAACTGGCAAAATCATTCTAATTTCTTTGCTATTCTGTTTTTGATTTAAATTATCTTGTGAAGCCTTTATATCTTTTTCTTCTTTAGTTTGTTTTTTTGTTTTATCTTCTTGTTTATTTTCTATATCATCTTGTAAATTTACCACATCAGTAACAGATTTATCTTCTGTTTGTATTGCGTTTACATATTCTACTACATTTTCATCTTTAGCTTGATTTAACTCGTCTGAATTACTTAGAGTATTTAGGTCTTCCATTGATTGAAATTTCGCAAAAGATAAACTTGAAAAATCTAGTTCATCTTTTGTATACTCATTATCCTTTTTTATCTCATCATTTTTAGTGGTTGAAATCCACACAGCTGTTGTACCGACTATACATATGCATATAAATAAAATAATATAAAAGCCTTCTTTATCAAAAATTTTTCTAAACCCTTTTAGTAATTTCCTATATAAAAAACTTCTGTTCTTTTCATGGTTTGGGTCTTTACTAAATTCATCCATATCCTCACCTCCATATCTTATATTTCTGATAACTTACTGTTCTAAAACTTACTCTTACGCACTTGTGACAACTCAGCAGCAGTAACCTACTTCTTATATAAGTTTAACTTTATTTCTATTATCACCACATTTTAGAATTTGATACATATTTTTTATTTTTTTGCATAAAAAAACCAGGTGTCACCTGGCTTAATATAGCTTCATAATTTTTACTCCTGTATAATAATGATAAAGTATTTCTTTGTACGAACTTCCATTATTGCCCATGCCGTTAGCTCCCCATTGACTCATACCAACACCATGTCCATATCCAATAGTTGTAATTTCCATAACATCTCCTCTCATGACAATTTCAAAATTCGTTGAATTCAAACTAAATATTCTTCTTATATCTCTACCACTAACAACTTCATTATCTATCATTAACTGCTTTACTCTCCCACCTTCACTTTTATTAATTAATTTTACTTTTTGAGAAAGATTTTCTTTCGTAATATTCACATTTGGATATTCTCCTCTTATTTTCTGAATAAATTCCTGTACACTGATTTTTACTAATGCTTTTAATCTAGGTGCTCCATCTTCATATGGACTACTTACTGCTCGAAGATATGGAACTGCACTAACAAAAACATCTTCTGAGTTTTCTGTCATTCCTCCACTAGTAGAATGAAATAACGGCTCTATCATCTTTCCATCATAAGTTAATATCTCACCTTTTGTACTTTCTACTGCTTCTTCTATTTTATCCCAATACTCATACATCCAATTCTCTCCATGGCTTTTTCTTAACTCCTCTTTTGATAAGTGAGCCTGACAGTGAATACCTGTACATAATGCTGCTTGCTGATGGTCTGGGTGTCCATTTTTATATTTTTCAAGTCTAAATATAGAAAAGGTTCTTGCAGCTACTGCTTGAGCTTTCAAAGCTTCCATGTTAAATTTAGCTGGCATTTCAGCTGCTACGACCTCTTTAATATATTCTTCTAAGTCAACCGTCACCACTTCTTTAGTTTTTATATCATATACTTTAATTTTAAATCCCTCTTTTATTTGTTCTAAACTATATTTATCTTTTAACTCACCTTTATTTTCTTGATTTGGAACAATTTCATAACCCTTGATTAAAAAAATCGGCAATATTATAGTAGTAAATAAAATAAATATAATAAAAAAAACAATTCCCTTCATTTCATCCACCTCAGTCTTCTTGTTTTTTTCTTCACTTTGTCCATATACACTATGATAAATTTTTATGCTAGTATGGATAAGAATATGAAAGGTTTTTTTATTTCTCTTTTTTCGAAAATTTCCTGGGAAATGTCCTTGATATCGACATGATAATAAATACGATAATTTAGAAACAGACTATGTTCTACAATTTAATGGATAAGTAATCTCAATTAGAACTTATTTTTATTGCTTTATTATTATCTAAACCCTTATCAAAATATTATGACAGCAACAACACTTGGATTTAGCTATGTTATTTCTTTCAGATTAA
>DAOUPR010000293.1 GCA_030626065.1 Clostridium sp.
CGAAAACTTCCTGGGAGCAGATGGGATAAAGGTACTATTCTTAATATAGCTCATTTCACAGAAGTAGAAGAATTTGCAGAATTATATGGATTCAATTTCACAAAAGCTGCAAGGAAAGCAATAGAGGAATATAAGGAAAATTTAGAATGTGCCAAAATCGTTAATCCAATAAAAATAGAAAAGGAAGATCCGAAAGATGGTCTTAAGGAAATATTAAACAGCAGTAGAGATATATTAGATGACTTGAAAGATGAAGATTAGAATGGATGGTGTTAATAATGGAATTAAAAACTAATCTTTTTGAGTATCAAATGCAAGCAGTAAAGAAGCTCCAACATATTAAGGTTGGAGCACTTTACATGGAACAGGGCACAGGTAAAACTAGAACAGCTTTAGAGCTAATTAAAAAAAGATTAGATGCAGGTAAAATAAATAATGTTCTTTGGCTTTGTCCTTGTACTATTAAGGACGACATAAGGTTTAATATAGATTCTCATATAAGTAGAAGCGACTTTATAGATATTTATGGAATAGAAAGTTTGTCACAATCAGATAGATTATATTTGAAATTACTTGATTTAGTTGCGTATAAAAAAACATATTTAATTGTAGATGAAAGCAATTTAGTTAAGAATTATTTTGCTAAAAGAACAAAAAGAATAACAAATTTAGCAAACACCTGTAAATATAAACTAATCTTGAATGGAACTCCTATTAGTAAAAATGAAGCAGATTTATTTGCACAATGGTATATCTTGGACTGGAGAATACTTGGTTACAAATCATTTTGGAGTTTTGAAGCTAATCATTTAGAGTATGACGACTATGGTAATGTAAGAAGAGTATTGAATGTTGATTACTTATCTGAAAAAATAGCTCCATACTCATATAGCATAGAAAAATCAGAATGTTTAGATATACCTAATAAGAAATATGAAACAGTATATTATGATCTTACTAGAGAACAAGAAAAAGAATACGAGAAAGCAAAAGATCTACTATTATCCAATATAGATGAGTTTGACAGCACTACTATATATAAGCTTTTTACGGGGTTACAGCAAGTAGTTAGTGGTAATAGGTTAATTAATATAAATCCGTTAATAAATGAACCAATATTCAGTAATCCTTTAGACAATCCACGCATACGGACCTTGTTAGAAGAAGTAGAATGCATGGATGGCAAAATAATAATATGGTGTAAATTTAAAAAAGAAATAGAGGATATAAGCACTGTATTGAAGAAGTATGGAGAAGATAATATTGCTTTGCTTTATGGAGATATAAAACTAAAAAACAGAAAAATTGAATTAGACAAATTCAGAAATAAATCAAGGTTTTTAATTGCAAATAAAACCTGTGGCGGATATGGCTTAAATCTACAATTTTGCTCTAATATGATTTATTATTCTAATGATTTTAATTGGGCAACAAGAGCACAATCAGAGGATAGAGCACACAGAATAGGTCAGAAAAACGAAGTAAATATTGTTGATATCTGTGCAGATAGTAAAATTGATGAAAGGATACTAACGAATCTACAGAATAAAGAAAATCTTTCTGACTGGTTTAAAAAAGAACTAGTAAAAGGCAGAAATAATGTAATAAATTTAATAGATGGAAGGAGAGAAATTTATGATTCGCATAGGATTAAACAAAAGAGAAAGACAGAGAGAGCTGGATAATTATTTAAAAGCTAATGCTATTAAGAAGATTTTCTGTTTTTATTATAAAAGATTTCCAATCAACTTTAAAACAGATATTGAAATAGAATATATAGAATATGCTGACATTGAAATGTATAAATATTTCTACAGACTCTTAGAAGAAATAGATGAAAATAGCTTGATAATAATTAATGAATGCATGAGGACCCAAAATAGAAGCGAATTAATTTACAACTGTGCACATCATTACTTAAATCAAACTCCACACAAAATTATATTTGAATACTTCCCAATAATTGAAGATAAGAATGATTTTATGATTTTATTAGACTTTGAAAATAAAGGGAAATATAAAGGAAAATCTTTTGATTACACTTTTTTACACAGTGAAGATATAAAAATAAAACCACATAGAATAAAGCTTGATATAATTAATGTTGAGATAACTAATAAAGATAAAGAAAACTATGAAAAGAAAAGAGATAAATTGTTTGATGAGTTAGGCAATAAAGATCCTAATACAATCCCTAGAAACCTACAACTGTTTGTTGGAAATATGAAGAAAAAAGCTATCAATAATAATCTCATTTATGTTGCTAGAAACAAAAGATTTAAGTTGGATAATGTAAAATCATACAATGAAATAGACAGTAAGGGTGAGTATGTTGTAATTGATACCCATTATAGAAGATTGAATTTCAATGACTTTTTAAAGATAACTAAGATGAAGAAAATTAAGTATTTAAGCACTATCCTTCCTATTGATAACTTCATAATAGAAGAATTTACAAAATGGAAAGCGAGGGTGGATTCTATTTATGCTAAAGCAAATTTATGTTAATAAGAACGTTTTAAAAGCAACAAAAGAACGTATATCGTATATATTTGATGAATTTGAAAACATATGTGTTTCTATAAGTGGTGGAAAAGATAGTACGACACTAGCACGTCTTGCTCTTGCAGAAGCGCATAAGCGAGGTCGGAAAATAGGACTATTTTTTTTAGATGAAGAAGTTGTATATGAAAGCACTATTAATCAAATTAGATATCTAATGAGCATGTATCCTGAAAATACAATTAAACTCTGGTTTCAAATAGAATTCAATTTAACTAATGCTACATCTATAAAAGACAGTCAATTAAAGTGTTGGGAAAGGGGTAAACATAAATTATGGCTTAGGAGCAAGGAACCTGATTCTATACAACATAAACCTTGGGACAGGGAAAAAGAAACGACTAGAGACAAAAATAAAGGCTTTGGTTTCTATGATGCTATAGAGAACTTTAATAATTCACGTAAAAATACTGCTTTTTTAGTAGGGCTAAGGGCTACTGAAAGTCCTAATAGATGGAGAGCAGTTTCTAAAAATCCTGGATACAAAAATGTGTTCTGGTGTACTAAAATGAAGAACAATAATGTCTCATTCTATCCGTTATATGATTGGAATTTTCACGATATATGGAAATACATCTACGATAACAAATTGAAGTATTCAAAAATATATGATTATCAATGGAAAAAAGGTATGGGATTACAAGAAATACGTGTTTCTAGCCTTATACATGAAAAATCATTTAAAGCATTAGTTGATTTGCCTGAATTTGAGCCTAAAACCTATGATAAGTTGCTTAAACGTATTGATGGTATAGCAGTTGGTCATATTTATGGCAAGGACAATAAAATGATGAGAGTTAGAAAGTTACCAAAGAATTATAATACATGGA
>DAOUPR010000026.1 GCA_030626065.1 Clostridium sp.
GGTGAAGAATTTGAAGGAATCTGATTTTAATGTAACTATTGTAGGATTAGGACTTATTGGTGGGTCTTTTGCAATGGCATTAAATGAGTTAAAACCTAAAAATCTATGGGCAATTGATATAGATGAATGTGCTATTAAAACTGCAAAGAGTTTGGGGATAATTGATAAAGGATACTTAGAACCTGAAATCCCACTTAAAAATTCTGATATAGTAATTATCTGTTTATATCCAGAATCAACAATAAATTTTGTAAAGGATAATATTAATTATTTTAAATCAGGAGCCTTAATAACTGATACTGCAGGCATTAAGAGTAAAATAATAGAAAAAATAAATTCATTTTTACGTAAAGACTTGGATTTTATTGGTGGACATCCAATGGCAGGAAGAGAAAGTAAGGGAATAGGGCTTGCATCAAAGGATATATTTACTGATGCAAATTATATAATTACTCCTACAGATAAAAATAAAAAAGAAAATATTGAGATTTTAGAAAATATTATAAGAGGTATAGGTTGTAAAAATATAGTAAAAGTTAATTCAAAAAAGCATGACGAAATTATTGCTTTTACAAGTCAATTACCTCATGTAATAGCATCGGCTCTTGTAAATAGTGATATTGATAAAAATACAAATTTATTTATAGGAGGAAGCTTTAAAGATGCTACAAGGGTAGCGAATATGAATACTCAGCTTTGGTTAGAAATATTGATGGATAATAGTAACAACATAGTAGAAACGATAAATATTTTTGAGAAAAATTTATCTATGATTAAAGGTGCAATAATGAATGAAGATATTGATTCTTTAGAATCTATATTTGAAAAAGGTAGATTTAGGAGAGAGGAGATAGTATAGTTATGCATAATTTAAATATAAATCTTACTCAGAAAAATTATCCTATATATATTAAAAAAGGGCTGATAAATAATATCAAAAAAGAGCTAAAAAAAATATACAAAAACAATAAGATAGCTATAATTACAGATGAAAATGTTGAAAAACTATATGGACAAAAAATAAGAAATAATCTTAAAAATGATTTTGAAGTTAAAATAATTGTTTTAGAACCTGGTGAAAAAAGTAAATCAATAGATGTTCTTCAAAATGTTTATAATGAGCTTTTAGATTTTGAAATAACTAGAGGAGATTTAATAATAGCATTTGGAGGAGGTGTTGTTGGGGATTTAACAGGTTTTGTATCTTCTACACTACTTAGAGGAATACCATTTGTACAGATTCCAACATCACTACTTGCACAAGTTGACAGCAGTATAGGTGGAAAGGTAGCTGTCAACTTATCTAAAGGTAAAAACCTTATAGGTAGTTTTTATCATCCAGAAGCAGTTTATATAGATCCAGAGCTATTAAAGACTCTTGATAAAAGATTCCTATATGACGGAATGGCTGAGGTAATAAAGTATGGTTGTATAAGGGATGAAAATTTATTTCAAAATCTACTCAAATATAATAGTGATAAAGAGTTGTTTAATAATATAGAAGAAATAATATATAGATGCTGCAAAATAAAGAAGGATATCGTAGAAAGTGATGAAAAAGACACAGGAGAGAGAATGCTGTTAAATTTTGGGCATACTTTAGGTCATACTATAGAAAAACATTTTAAATATGAAAAGTATACTCATGGAGAAGCTGTAGCAATAGGAATGTATCATATATCTAAAAAAAGTGAGGATATGGGTATAACAGAAAAAGGCACAGTAGATAAAATAAAGAAAATACTGATTAAATATAAACTGCCACATGAATTACCGGATATGAATAAAAAAGAAGTTATTGAAACTATTGCTTTAGATAAGAAAAATAAAGGAAATGATATTAATCTCATTTTATTAAAAAGAATAGGAGCTAGTTTTTTAAAGAAGATAGATAGAAAAGATGTGAATATGTATATATAAATTTAGATATCGAAAGGAGTTTTTAGAATGAAATGTGTAAAAATAACACCATCAGTACTTGAAGGAGAAATTAGAATACCACCATCTAAAAGCATTAGCCATAGAGCTATAATTTGTGGAGGACTTAGTGATGGAATAAGTAATATAGAAAATATTGCATTTTCTGATGATGTTATTGCCACGTTAGAAGGTATGAAATCTCTAGGAATAAAAGTCAAAAAAACTGAAATAGATTCAGAGAGTGGAACAAATAAAATTTCAATAAAAGGAAATGAAACGCTAAAGCTAATAAATAATCAAATTGATTGTAAAGAATCTGGCTCTACATTAAGATTTTTTATACCAATGGCTTGCTTGATTGGAGAAAGTATAATGTTTACTGGCAGAGGAAAACTTGTAGAGCGTCCTCTTGAAACATATTATGAAATATTAAAAGAGCAGGATATACAGTATTCAAATGACAATGGGAAATTACCTTTAAGTGTAAATGGATTATTAAAACCAGGAAATTTTAAAATAAAAGGAAATGTAAGTTCTCAATTTATTACTGGCCTTATGTTTGTATTACCACTACTTGGTGGCGATTCTAAAATAATAGTGACAACTGATCTTGAATCGAAAGGGTATGTTGATTTAACAATTGATGTTTTAGAAAAGTTCTCTATAAAAATAGAAAATAATAATTATAAAGAGTTTTATATAAAGGGAAATCAAAAATATAAAGCTAATGATTATAGAGTAGAAGGAGATTTTTCTCAGGCAGCTTTTTGGACTGCAGCAGGAATACTAGGAGATAATATTAAATGCATTGATTTGAATGTTAATTCTCTTCAAGGAGATAAAGTTATTTTAGATATAGTAAAAAATATGGGTGCAGATATAGTTGTAAATAATGAATTTATTGAAACTAGAAGCTCAAAAACAAAAGGAATAGTAATTGATGCTTCTCAGTGTCCAGACCTTGTTCCAATACTTGCAAGCTTAGGATCTTTAAGTATGGGAACTACAAAAATAATTAATGCTGGTAGACTTAGGATAAAAGAATCAGATAGATTAAAAGCAATAGCTACAGAGTTAAATAAATTAGGCGCAGATATTAAAGAATTAGAAGATGGATTATTGATTAATGGAAAAGAAAGGTTAGAAGGTGGAACTGTTGATAGTTGGAATGATCATCGTATAGCCATGGCTTTAGCAATTGCTTCAATAAAATGCAGTGAACCTGTTATCATACAAAATAGCGATGCAGTAAAAAAATCTTATCCAACATTTTGGAGTGATTTTAAAAAGCTAGGAGGAAAAATAGATGAGTGGAATATGGGGGAATAATATTAAGCTTTCAATCTTTGGGCAGTCTCATGGAAAAGCTATAGGAATAGTTATAGATGGTCTTCCAGCAGGTATAGAATTAGATTTTGATTATATAAATAATGAGATGCAAAGAAGAGCACCAGGTAAGAATAAAATATCCACACCAAGAAAAGAAAGTGATGAGTTTGATATATTGAGTGGATATTTTAATAGTAAAACAACAGGAACACCACTATGTGCTGTTATATATAACACGAATCAACATTCGAAAGATTATGAATCTATAAAAAACATTATGAGACCAAGTCATGCTGATTATACAGGGTATATAAAATATTCAGGTTTTAATGATTATAGAGGGGGAGGACATTTTTCAGGAAGATTAACTGCACCATTAGTTTTTGCAGGAGCAATAGCAAAGCAAATTTTAGAAAAAAAAGATATAATAATTGGAAGTCATATAAGAAGCATAGGTAGTATAAATGAAGAGTATTTTGACTGGGTAAATCTTAAAGGTGAATTTTTAAAAGAGATAGCAAAAAAGGATTTTCCTGTTATTGATGATGAAATAGGGGCAAAAATGAAAGAACACATTTTAAATGCAAAAGAAGAAAAGGATTCTGTAGGAGGGATAGTAGAAACTGCAGTAATAAATTTATCATCAGGAATAGGTTCACCATTCTTTAATTCAGTTGAAAGTAAGCTTGCACATATACTATTTTCTATTCCAGCAGTAAAAGGAGTGGAATTTGGAGCAGGATTTGATATTACTAAAATGAAGGGTTCAGAGGCTAATGATGAATTTTTTATAGATGAAGATAAAGTAAGAACATACACTAATAATAATGGTGGAATATTAGGTGGAATTACAAGTGGTATGCCTATTATATTTAGAACTGCATTTAAACCTACTCCTTCAATAGGAAAAGTGCAGAAAACAGTTGATATATCTAAAAGAGAAAATATACAAATAAAGGTAACGGGACGCCATGATCCATGTATTGTACAAAGAGCAGTGCCAGTTGTTGAAGCTGCTTGTGCTGTATCTTTGTTAGATTTAGTGATAGAAAGGGAGGGGGTAAAATGGATAATTTAAGGAAAGAGATTGACTGTATAGATAAAGAACTTATTAAGTTGTTTGAAAAAAGAATGGAAAAAGTATTAAGGATAGCTAAATACAAATATGAAAATAATTTTCCCATATTGAATATATACAGAGAAGAACAAGTTTTAAGTAAAAATACTAATTATCTTAAAAATAAATATTTTCAAAAATCAGCACAAGAATTTTTAAACAGTATTATGAGTATTAGCAGATCAATTCAAAAAGATCAATTAAGAAATTATATTAATAAAAACGATAAAAAAGAGCATGAAACAAAGAATACAATATACAAAAGTAAAGAAAATGAATATATAGCAGGCTTTCAAGGAGTGCCGGGATCCTTTAGCGAACAGGCTCTTATAGAGTATTTTGGTGAGGACGCTAAAACTAAAAATCTAAATGAATTTGAAGATGTTTTTAAAGCACTCAAAAACGATAAGATAGATTATGGAGTACTTCCTATTGAAAATTCGTCTACTGGTGGAATATCAGAAACATATGATTTGTTACGTAAATATGGACTTTATATAATAGGCGAGAAATGTTTAAAAGTAGATCATAATTTACTAGTTATTAAAGGTACTAAAATAGAAGATATCAAAGAGGTATATTCGCATCCTCAAGCTTTTCAACAGAGCCGTGAATTTTTTAGAACACACGCTAAATGGAGATTAATTCCTTATAGTAATACAGCTATTAGTGCAAAGTTTATTAAGAATGAAAATTCAAAAACGAAAGCTGCTGTATCTAGTAAAAAAGCAGCACAATTATACGATTTAGATATACTTAAATCTAACATAAATTTTAATCAAAGTAATTATACAAGATTTATTGTAATAGGTAAAAATCTTGAAATAAGTAATGATTGTAATAAAATTAGCATATTGTTTTCTATTTTACACAAACCAGGTACTCTTTTTAATATTTTGAAGTATTTTGCTGAAAATAATTTGAACATGACAAAAATAGAATCAAGGCCTATTGTTGATAAGTCATGGGAATATTTCTTTTATATAGATTTTGAAGGTTGTTTGAAGGATGAAGTGGTAAAAGAAACAATTAAATTAATTGAAAAGGATAGCATATATTTTAAATTACTTGGAAATTACAAATCACATAAAATATAAAAGAGAGGGAGATTGCTGTGAGTAGTTTATATGGACTTATAGGAGAAAAGCTAGGCCATAGCTATTCTTCTATAATACATTCAATAATATTTAATGAGTTAAGTATAGATGGATATTATCATTTATTTGAAGTTAATAATGAACATTTAAAAGATGCAGTGTGTGGATTAAACACATTAAAAGCAAAAGGAGTAAATGTTACTATACCTTATAAGATTGATATAATGAAATATTTAGATGATATATCAATAGAATCTACTAAAATAGGAGCAATAAATACAATATGCTTTAAAGATAATAAAACTATTGGATATAATACTGATTACTATGGCTTTGGAATAATGCTTAATAAATATAATGTTAATGTTAAGGATAAAACTGCTGTAATACTTGGAACTGGAGGAGTTTCAAAGGCTGTTTTACAATATCTTTTAGATAAAGAAATAAATGATATTGTATTTGTAAGTAGGGATATTAGTAAGGTGAATGAAAAATTTAAAGAATTTAAATTAATATCATATGATGAAATAAAATATTTAAAACAACAAGATATTATAATAAACTGTACACCATGCGGAATGCATCCTAATGTAAATATTTCTCCTGTTAATAAAGAAGATATTTCAAAATTTAAAGTAGCAGTTGATTTGATATACAATCCTACACAAACTTTATTCTTAAAATATGCAAAAGAATTAGGATTAGTATCTATAAATGGGCTGTATATGTTGATAGGTCAAGCTGTAAAAGCACAAGAATTATGGAATAACACAGAAATTGATAGTGCTATTTGTGATAAAATTTATGATAAAATTTCTTTAATATCGCAAGGTGGTAATGATGTATGAGAAAGATAAATAAAAATATAGTTCTTATAGGAATGCCTGGATGTGGCAAAACAACTATAGGAAATATTTTAGCTCAAAGATTAAGTATGGAGTTTATTGACATAGATAAATATATTGAAGAAAAAGAAGAAAGAAGCATTACAGACATATTTAATTATGGTGAAGATTATTTCAGAAAAATTGAAAGTAAAGCAGTAGAAGAGGTGAGTAATAAGTTTTCTATGGTTATATCTACTGGAGGAGGGGTAGTGAAGTTTTATTCAAATATAGAAAGACTTAATAAAAATGGAATAATAATATTTATTAACAGGCCCGTAGAAGATATAATTTCGGATGTTAATATAAGTTCACGCCCTTTGTTAAAAGATGGAAAAGACAAAATCTATACACTATTTAAACAAAGACATTACCTTTATAAGAAATATTGTGACTATGAGGTAATTAATGATACAGAATTAAATGAAGTTGTAGATAGAATAATTAAATGTGTAGAGCAAATAAAATGAGGAGATGAAATCTTTGAAAGTACTAATAATAAATGGCCCTAATATTAATTTTTTAGGTATTAGAGAAAAAGATATATATGGTGAAAAAACATATGAAGAAATATGTTCATATCTATATGAAAAAGCAAGAGAGTTATTACTAAAAATAGATATAGTGCAGAGTAATATAGAAGGTGAAATTGTAAATTACATACAAAAGGCTTATGGTGTGTATGATGCAATTATAATAAATCCTGCAGCATATACTCATTATAGCATAGCAATATATGATGCTTTAAAAGCAGTACAAATTCCAACTATTGAAGTTCATATAAGCAATGTTCATGCAAGGGAAGAATATAGAAGAAAATCTGTAACTGCTCCGGTATGTATTGGGCAAATTTGTGGATTTGGAATCTATGGATACGTTATGGCTATGATGGGATTGATAAATATAAAAAATAATTACTAGACAAATAAGGTGTATGATGTTACAATAATAAAATATATTAAAAATTATGAATATTAAAAAATTCGATGATTAGAAGAAGTAAGTAACGCATGAAGTTATAGAGAGTTGGGGATGGTGGAAGCCTGACATGAATTGATTACTGAATGGTTCTATGAGAAGCGGTGTGAAATCGTAGGAGAGTATCACTTGTCGTGGGTCTCACGTTATAGGGACAGAGTATCGAAGTAGGTAAATCTATTTCTGTACTTGGAAGAGAGAGATGGTAGTGATACTATTTTAAATAGGTGGCAACGCGGAATATAAACATTTCGTCCTGTATATTAGGATGAAGTGTTTTTTTTATTTTCTGTATAATTTTGTTGCTTTTCTAGAAGATAGTATTGTATCTAATCAGGGTGGCAGCGCGGAATGTAAAGTATTTCGTCCCTAATTATAGGGATGAAATGCTTTTTTTTATTATATATAAGAGGTGATAATATGATTTGTCCAGATTATGATAAGTTTAAGAATTTGAGTAAAGATTCAAAAATGGTTTCTATTTGTATGGAAATAGAAGGAGATATGGATACACCAATTACTTTATATAGAAAGCTTTGTAAAAGTAAAAATAGCTTTCTTTTAGAAAGTGTAGAAAATGGAAATAAATGGGGGAGGTTTTCTTTTATTGGGAGGAATCCATTTATTATTGTAAAATGCAATGGCGATGAGGTAATTATTAATAAAGAAGATAAAGTTATTAATAAAAAAGGAAATTCAATAGAAATTATTAAAGAATTAATTAATCATTATAAAGCTCCTAAAATTGACAATATGCCTGATTTTATAGGTGGAGCAGTAGGGTATATGGGATATGACATTATAAGAAATTATGAAAAACTACCTAATGTAAATAAAGATGATATAAAAATGCCAGATGTACATCTTTTAATTACAAAAGAGGTAATTGCTTATGATCATACAAAACAGAAGATAAAAATTATTGTGAATACATTAATAAAAGAGGATATAAAAAAATGTTATGAACAAGGGACAAACAGATTAAAAGAAATAAAAAAAGAAATATTAGAAAATGATTTTTATGTTGAAGAACAACAAGAAAATTCAGAAGAAATAAAATGTTTAAGCAATGAAACGAAAGAAGAATTTATGGAAAAAGTTTTAAAAGCAAAAGAATATATAAGAAATGGAGATATATTTCAAGTTGTATTATCACAAAGATTTGAGGTTAAAACAAGTATTAGTCCATTTAAAGCATATAGAATGTTAAGAACTTTTAATCCATCACCATATATGTATTATATAAATTTTGGAGATTATCAAATAGTTGGTTCATCACCAGAGTTACTAGTAAAGGCAAATAAAGGTATAGTTGAAACATGTCCTATAGCAGGAACAAGGCCTAGAGGAAAAGATATAAAAGAAGATGATAAGTATTCTAAAGAATTATTAGAAGATGAAAAAGAAAGAGCAGAACATTTGATGCTTGTAGACCTTGCAAGAAATGATATTGGTAAAATATCAGAATTTGGAACAGTAAAAGTAAATCAATATATGCAAATACAGAAGTATTCTCATGTTATGCATATTGTATCAAATGTAATAGGAAAAATGAAAAAAGAATACGATATGTATGATGCTTTAGTAGCTTGTCAGCCTGCTGGAACAGTATCTGGAGCACCAAAAGTAAGAGCCATGGAAATAATTGATGAACTAGAAAATAACAAAAGAGGTGTATATGCAGGTGCCATTGGATATCTGGGTTTTAATGGTAACATGGATACCTGCATAGCTATAAGAACTGTTGTATTTAAAGATAATACTGCTTATATACAGGCAGGAGCTGGAATTGTTGCTGATTCTAATCCAGAAAGTGAGTATAACGAAACATTAAGAAAGGCAAAAGCTCTTATGGAGACAATAAAAAAAGTAGGGGAGGGAGAATATTGATTGTAATAATAGATAATTATGATTCGTTTACCTATAATTTATATCAGTATATAGGAGAAATAAATCCAGATGTTAGAGTATTTAGAAATGATGCTATTACAATAGAAGAATTAATGAAAATGGATATTAAACATATAATAATTTCTCCAGGGCCGGGTTTTCCAAGTGATTCTGGGATATCAAAAAATGTTATTGAAAAACTAGGAAAAGACATTCCTATACTTGGAGTATGTTTAGGGCATCAAGCAATCGGCGAAGTATTTGGAGGAAAAATAGTTCATGCTAATAAAATGATTCATGGGAAAACTTCTATGATTAAACATAATGAAACAGATTTATTTAAAGGTGTTCAAAACCCATTGGAAGTAACAAGATATCACTCTTTAGTTGTAGAAAAAAATTCTATTTCAGATGAACTTATTATAACTGCTCAAAGTTCAGATGGAGAAATTATGGGCTTAAAGCATAAAAAATACCCTATATATGGATTGCAATTTCATCCAGAATCCATTTCAACTAAGGGTGGGAAAAAAATATTAAAAAATTTCTTAGAATTATAAGTATTGGGAGTGATATATGTGATAAAACAAGCAATTAATAAGTTAGTACAGAATGAAAATTTAAGTGAATCTGAAATGATCCATGTTATGAATGTGATTATGGAAGGAAAAGCAACTTCAGCACAAATAGGATCTTTTTTAACAGCACTTAGAGTAAAAGGGGAAACGATAGAGGAAATTACAGGAAGTGCTAAAGTAATGAGAGATAAATCGTTACATGTAAAAATAAATAAAGAGTATTCTATTGATACTTGTGGAACAGGTGGAGATGGGGCAAATACATTTAATATTTCTACTATAGTAGCATTTATTGCATCAGCTTCTGGAGTTGCAGTTGTAAAGCATGGAAATAGATCTATTTCAAGTAAATGTGGAAGTGCAGATGTATTAGAATTATTAGGGATAAATATAGATTTAAAGCCTTGTGAAGTAGAAAAGTGTATTGAAGAGATTGGTGTAGGGTTTATGTTTGCTCCTAATTTCCACAAAGCAATGAAGAATGTAATAACTCCAAGAAGAGAATTGGGGATAAGAACCATATTTAATGTACTTGGTCCATTAACAAATCCGGCTAGGGTGAATGGACAGGTACTTGGGGTATTCGATGAAAAGCTTACAGAGGTTTTAGCAGGGGTTTTAAAGGAATTGGGTGTTGAAAGAGCCATGGTTGTACATGGATTAGATGGATTAGATGAAATCACGACTACTGCAAAAACAAAGGTAACAGAGCTAAAAAATAATAATATAAATACTTTCTATATTGATCCAATGGATTTTAATATACCTCTAGCGAATAAAGAGGAGATACTAGGAGGACAAATAAAAGATAATGCAGATATTATGTTAAGAATATTAAAGGGGGAAAAAGGTGCAAGGAGAAATATTGTTTTACTAAATGCTGGGGCTGCAATATATGTTGGGAAACAGGCAGATTCTTTAGAAGAGGGAATTAATAAGGCAAAAGAAGTACTAAATAATGGCTTTGCATTAAAGAAGTTGAATCAACTTGTTGAACTAAGTCAGGAGATGAAAAAATGATTTTAGATGAAATCGTAGATTACAAAACAAAAAAGATAGAAGAAGAAAAGAAAATCATTAGTATTTATGAAATTCTTTCTAAGTTAGACAACTGTAGTAAAACAAGAGATTTTGAGAAAGCCATGGCTGATAAGAAAGAATTAAATATTATAGCAGAGGTAAAAAAAGCATCTCCATCAAAGGGCATTATAAAAGAAGCTTTTGATCCCATTTATATAGCAAAGGAATATGAAAAAAATAATGTAAGCGCTGTATCTGTATTAACAGAAAATAAGTTTTTTCAAGGAAACAATGAGTATTTATCTGAAATAAAAAAAATAACGTCTGTTCCTATTTTAAGAAAAGATTTTATCATCGATTCCTACCAAATTTATCAATCTAAGCTATTAGGGGCGGATGCAATACTTTTAATTGCAGCTATTTTATCTAAAGATAAACTGATTAAATTTCAAAATATAGCAAGAGAAATAGAACTTGACTGCCTCGTAGAAGTGCATGATGAAACTGAATTAGACATGGTATTAAATACAGAAACAAAAATAATTGGAATTAACAATAGAGATTTAAAAACATTTAAAACAGATATCAAAACAACAGAAAAATTAATAAAACTAGTCCCAAAAGATAAGATTATAATAAGTGAAAGTGGGATAAATACAAGAAATGATATAAAATTTCTTGAAGGTTTAGAGGTAAATGGAGTGCTTATAGGAGAAAGTTTAATGAGATCAAAATATATAAATGAAAAATTAGATGAGCTTAGGGGGCGATAGATTGACGAAAGTAAAAATATGTGGACTCAAAAGAGAAGAAGATATTTTATATGTAAATGAGTTACAACCAGATTATGTTGGATTTGTATTCACAAAAAGCACTAGACAAATAGATAAATACAAAGCGAAAGAACTAATAGATATTTTAGATAAAAATATAAAAAAAGTAGGAGTTTTTTTAAACAACTCTTTTGAAGAAGTAAATGAAATAGCAAAATTTTGTGATTTAGATATACTTCAATTTCATGGAGATGAAAGTCCTATATATTGTAATCAGTTTGATTATGAAATATGGAAAGCATTTAGAATAAGGGACAAAACGATTTTAAAGGAATTAGAAGCATATCCTGTAAATGGTTTTTTACTAGACACTTTTATAAAAGGACAGTATGGAGGAACAGGAAAAATATTTAATTGGGATATAGTATCAGATATAAATAAAGATAAATTTGTTGTTTTAGCAGGAGGTCTCAAATCTGACAATATAAAAAAAGCAATAAAAACTGTAAAGCCACATGTTGTAGATTTAAGTAGTGGTGTTGAAGTAAATGGAGTAAAGAATTTTGAAAAAATAAAAAAAATTATAGAAATTGTGAGGGGATAAAATGAGTAAATTAGATATGCCAAAAAGATTTGGTGAATTTGGAGGGCAATTTGTACCAGAGACTTTGATGAATGCATTAATAGAACTAGAAAGAGAGTATATAAAAGCAAAAAATGATGAAAATTTTCAAAATAAATATAAATATTATGTTAAGGAGTATTCAGGAAGACCTACACCATTATATTTTGCAAAAAACCTAACAGAAAAGCTAGGAGGGGGGAAAATATACTTAAAAAGAGAGGATTTAAATCATACAGGTGCGCATAAAATCAACAATGTTATTGGACAGGTTTTATTAGCAAGAAGAATGGGAAAGAAACGTATTATAGCAGAAACAGGAGCAGGTCAGCATGGAGTTGCAACTGCTACAATATGTGCTATGTTTGGATTAGAATGTGAAGTGTATATGGGAGAAGAAGATGTAGAAAGACAATCTTTGAATGTATTTAAAATGAGATTATTAGGTGCAACAGTAAATTCTGTAGCCTCAGGTACAGCAACTTTAAAGGATGCTACAAATGAAGCTATTAGAGATTGGGTTACTAATGTTGAAAACACATTTTATGTGATTGGTTCTGTTGTAGGACCTCATCCTTATCCAACTATGGTAAGAGATTTTCAAAGGATCATTGGTGATGAGGTGAAAGAACAAATATTTCAAAAAGAAGGAAGAAATCCAGATTATTTAATCGCTTGTGTAGGTGGAGGAAGTAATGCCATGGGGTTATTTTACCCATTTATCCAAGAAAAAGATATAAAAATATATGGTGTGGAAGCAGGAGGACTTGGAGTTGATACAGATAAACATGCAGCTACTATTAGCAAGGGCTCTATTGGTGTAATACATGGAATGATGACATATTTACTGCAAGATGAATATGGTCAAATTACACCAGTGTACTCTATATCAGCTGGACTTGATTATCCAGGAATAGGTCCAGAACATGCATATTATCATTCTATAGGTAGAGTGAAATATGAAGCGATAAATGATGATGAAGCAGTAAATGCATTTCAATATCTAACAAAAGTAGAAGGTATTATTCCTGCACTTGAAAGTTCTCATGCAGTGGCTTATTTAATGAAGTTAGCACCAAACACAAAAAAAGATGACATAATTGTACTGAATTTATCAGGTAGAGGAGATAAAGATATAAATGCCATATTAAATGTTATAGGGGGAACAAAAAATGAAAAGTAGAATAAGCGAAAAATTTAATACATTAAGAGAAAAAAATGAAAAAGCACTAATTACTTATATAACTAGTGGAGATCCTGATTTAGATACTACCTTAAATCTAGTACTTGCAATGGAAAAGGCAGGAGCTGATATTGTGGAGCTAGGCATACCTTATTCTGATCCTTTGGCCGATGGTCCGGTGATACAGAGGGCAGCTCAAAGAGCTTTGAAAGCAGGAACAAATATTGATTCTATTTTTGATATGGTTTCCAAAATAAGAGAGAAGACAGAACTACCTCTTGTGTTTTTATTATATTTTAATACTATTCACAGATATGGAATAAAAAGGTTTTTGGATAAGTGTCAAAATAGTGGAGTTGATGGATTAATTATTCCAGACTTACCATTAGAAGAGAGAAGAGAATTAAATGAGGTTATGAAAGATTACCCTATTGACTTAATTGCTTTAGTTGCACCTACATCTGAAGATAGAATAAGAGAAATTGTTTTAGATGCTGAAGGATTTGTTTATTGTATCTCATCAAAGGGAGTAACTGGAACAAGAGATCGTTTTGAAATAGATTTATCAAATTTTATAAATAAAGTAAAGAAATATACTACGATACCTTTAGCTATTGGATTTGGTATATCTAATAAAGAAGCTATAAAAAACTTAAAGGGATTATGTGATGGACTGATCGTTGGAAGTGCGATTGTTGAGAAAATTGAAAAAGGAATAAAAGAGGAAGCTGTTGAAGATCAAGTTTTTAATTTTGTAAGTGAATTGCATGAAGCTATTGATTAGATATAAAAAAGATTTATTCTAGAAATAAATTTGATAATTGAGAAATAATAAATTCTTAATTCTACCAAAGCACATGTAGAGTGTGTTGTAAAGATATATTGGAAATAGTTATTTATAATGAATATATATGGATAAAAAAGGTTATTTTCCATTATGCGATTTAGAATAAATTGGTTCAGACAAGGAAGAAGAACAGGCCTTTGAGAATTATAGATATTGGCTTACAAGTAGTTATAAATGTTCAGATATAACTAATAGCATTTAGCTGAGAAGTCAGGTGTTTTTTTTATTGTTCAAAATCCAGATATTCTTTAGATTTTAAGGTTCAAGATGATATGATTGATTTAGAGTACTAATAGTTTTGCTAAATAAAATTCGGGGGAAATCTTAAAAAAGATTTTCTCACGAATTTTATTTTTTACTGGTTTTGTTCCATAGAAATCATATATAATAAAATAAATGGAACATTTTTCCGTTCTGTTCTTCATGTTGTATTAGGCATAATCAAGAAAATACCAAACAGAAAAGTATGTCGTTATAATTGACCAGTTAACTTCTTGATTATGCTTTAAGATAGAGTTGTAAAGGGGAGGCGGTATGGTTGAAGTTAAAAATGTTATTAAAAAAATGGTACATCATTACGGTGGCTATTGCAGTATTAATTGGGGGAATCGGTGGCAGTGTTTGGCTACTTACTTTACAAGAACCAACTGAGGATGTAGTTACTAATACCGATTCTGATCTTAAAGGTGATGAACTTAACCTAGAAACTGTAGAGAACCAGAAAAATTCAGAAATGATTGAGAAACTATTAAGTAGTTCATCAGATGCTATAAAAATTGAGGCTGTAGATGAGGATGCAGCAGGAGTAGACATTAACTCCAAGTTTAAGATTTATGCTGATAAAAATATTGATATGTCTTTGCTTAAGTCATCAATCAGCGTGACACCTGAGCAGTCATTTTTTATTAATAAGGTATCGGAAAGGGAATATACTCTTCAGTTTAAAAAGCCATTGAAACCAAACAGTATCTATAAGGTTGCCATCAAAAATGAAGTGCAAGGGATTAAATTATCCAAAGCTTTTCAAACGCGGAGAGAATTCCGTATTATGAGAACACTTCCAAGAGATAAGGCCACTTATGTTCCAATACGATCAGGGATAGAGATAACATTTACTCATGATGATGTGGACAAAATTGATGACTTTTTTGAAATAACACCGACAGTAAAAGGCACATTTGAAACTCATAAGAATACGGTGGTTTTTGTGCCTGAAAGTCTCGATTATGAAACCATCTATACTATAAAGCTTAAAAAAGGAATTAGTAAAAAAAATAGCAGCGAAACCATTGAACAAGATTATGTATTCCAATTCCAGACTGAAAGAAAGCCAGAATCTAAGAATGATTATAATAAAGATTACACTCTAAGTTTTCAGGATATGTTGTATAACTACACATCCAAGGAAATTCCAGCATTAAGTATATATGCTGATAAGTACTATAGAGATAAAGAATTAGATGTTAAGTTATTTTGTTATGAGAACGAAAAAGCCTTTTTAGAAGACTTGCGTAAATATGATACTCAGCCTATGTGGGCGGCAAGAAATAATGAAGAGAATCTATTCGATAAATCTGCTCTGCAAGAGACAATTTCTTTTAAATGTGAAATTTACGATATGGGCAGCCCTTGGTATCGACAGTTAATAGAGTTCCCTTCTAGGGTGGAGTCAGGATATTATCTTGTATCAGTATCCTATGAAGACAGGGAGTATATGACACATATGCAGATAAATGATATGTCGGCATATATCATGATTGGTAGAGACAAGTCCCTTGCATGGGTAAATGATAGTGTTACAGGAGAACCTATCTCCGGAGTGGAAGTAAAGGGGCAAGGCATAAATTCAGGTATTAGTAATGAAAATGGGATTACAGAATTTGAACTCGAATTAAATGAGGATAATAAAACAAACCGCCATTACATAACCCTTTCAGCACATGATAGGCTGCCATTTGTTACATTTATCAATACTAATTCCTATCAATACTATATGTATGGAGGAAATTCGGTAGGCACTGCAGAAAAATATTGGTCCTATCTCTATTTAGATAGAGGCATGTATTTACCTACTGATACGATACAGGTTTGGGGTGTTGCAAAGCCGAGGGGTGACAGCAGGCTTACGAAAGTAACTGTTCAAATAGAAAAATATGCATATAACAGGTATTATGAAAGAACATCAGCAGTATTGGTATCTAAGGAAGTAGAAGTATCCCCTTATGGGACTTACACTTGCCCCATGGGATATGAAAGCTTTAACCCAGGAGCTTACTACTTAACAGTAAAGGCTAATGAAGAAGTACTTGAACGAAGGTATTTTCAAGTTAAAAAATACACTAAGCCAGCGTATAAAATCAACGTGAATGCGGATAAAAAGGCATATTTTTTAGGTGAAGAGGTTAATTTGGATGCTCAGGCTACATTCTTTGAAGGTTCACCAGTAGCAGGCTTAAAATTGGACTATAGAGGATACAGCTATTATTCCTGTGCTTTAAAATCTGTAAGAGGAAATCTTGACTGTAATAGTAATGGTCATGCATCTATAAAATTTAAGCTGGAGTCTTCACTAGAAAATACAGAGTCTATTGACTGGAAACCCAAATATGTAAATTATATGATTAACAATGCGACAGCAGAGGAAGAGGAAGTGTTTACTTCGACATCTATCATGCTTTTCCCGAGAGACGTAATGATTTATGGAAAAGGGAAAATGGAGGAAGATAAATTTGTTGTGGATATTGGGACGAATAAAATAGAGTTGAATCGGTTGAATGATGATAATCTTAATGTATATTCTGAGGAAAATTATAAAGGAGAACCGGTAGATATCCAGTTAAAGGGAAAACTAATTGAAAAGTTCTGGGATAAGAAAGAAGTTGGTCAATATTATGATTTTATAAACAAAGTAACCCGAAAAAAATATGAGTATTATTGGGTAGAGAATATACTGGATGAGTTTGAAATAAACACCACTGGAGGTAAAGCAGTATATGAATTACCTTATGCTGATTTTTCAAACAAGAGGAGTTATTATGTAAAAGTTACAGGAAATGACCAAAATAATCGTGCTGTGAAAGAGACGATATATCTTTATCAATCTTTCCTGAATCCTGGAAAACTTGAAAGTATGGAACTGGTAAAGGAGTATTCTCTTGAAGAATATGAAAACAAAAATAGGTTTAAGACTGGAGAGAAAGCAAATCTTACTGTACTTGAAAATGAAGAAGAATTTGAAATTAGTGATAAAGGGCAAGTTCTTTATATGATTCTTAAAAATGGACTTGAAAGCGTTCATGTTATCAACGATAATGACATTAATATAGAATTTATCAAAGAGTATATTCCAAACGCATATGTTAAGGCGGTTTATTTTGATGGTGAGAAAGCACATGATGTGGGAACCTTCAGGTTGTGCTATGATTATACTGAAAAAGAACTTGATATTAAAATTAAACCGGATAAAGATTATTACAAACCAGGTGATATGGTAAATATGGATATCGAGGTCACAGACAAAGATGGAAACCCATGTGAGGCTGAAGTGAATATTAGTGCTGTAGATGAGGCGTTTTTTGCATTGTATGATCAGTATGTTAATCCCATTAGCGATATTTACAGCTATGACTTCGGAGCAGGGATACTGACGGAATATTACTCGTACAAAAAGATTGAACAAGTACCGCCTGGAGCGGAATGTGGTGAAGGAGGAGATGAAGAAGAGGAACGATATGACTTTAAGGATAATGCATATTTCGGATCAGTGATGACCGATGAACATGGTAAAGGAATGCTACACTTTACACTGCCTCACAATCTAACATCGTGGCGTATTACATACCAAGGGGTAACAGAAGATTTAAGAGTCGGAAGCGGTCGGGAAAATATTAACGCCAAGTTACCGTTTTTCGTCAACCTTATATTCAATGA